>JALYHX010000766.1 GCA_030776305.1 Myxococcota bacterium | reverse complement strand
GGGTGCATCGACGCAACTTGAACAACCCGCAAGACTACTATTTCGAACAGCTTCCCGAAGAACCGCGCCAGCAGCTGGAAACGCCGGTCCTGTACTTTTACGCGCCATCGATCCGCGATGTCCAAGTCCGCGTGTCGTTCCCTCAAGGCATCGTCGGAGAATGGTTCCCCGAGGCCACCTCGTATGTGCCCGCGATTGGCGGCATGACGCACATCGCGGAGGGCACCGCGGTCTGGAATCTCACGCTCGACCCCGGGATTGCGCCGGGATCGTTCAATCCCGTCACGCCGACGGAAATCTGGGCGCCGTCGCGCCACGTGGCTTCCACACCCGTGCGGGTCCAAGTCGCACCCTCGCTCGTCGAGGAGCGAGAGCAGTTTCTCTTTTATCGCGGACTCGGCACATTCGTCGCGCCGGTCACCATCACGACGTATCCTGATGGGACACTTCGCATTCACAATGGCTCGAGCGACGATATCGGCTCGGTCTTTCTCCTCTTCTCTGGCAACGGCGGAGGCTCATTCGCGTCACTCGGAAGGATGGGCGCAAAAAGCGAGATCTCGACGACGACGGCCAATGTGCAGCTCTCGACGACTGACTTCATGCAGAAGGCGCAAGGCGGTCTCTTTGACGCGCTGGGCGCGACCGGGCTCTACGCAGACGAGGCGCGGGCGATGGTCGACACCTGGACGCGTAGTTGGTTTGGCAATCCGGGTCTTCGCATTCTTTACCTGGCGCCTCGAAGGTGGACGGACGGGTGGCTGCCAACGGAAGTCACCCCGGCGCCGAGTGCGTTCGTCAGAACGCTCGTCGGACGGATCGAAGTGATGACTCCTCTCGAAGAAGCCGATCTCGTGAGTCACATTCAGACGGCCTCTCAATCGCACACGCCCATCTCGATTGCGTCTCTCGGTCGTTTCGCCGAATCGCGTTTGGAGCGGGCCGTGGAGCTTCTGACGGATCCGCAGGCGAAGGCGCTCGCGGAAACGACGCGGCAGGCGGTGCATGCGCGAAAGTGATTCGATCCTGAGCCACCAGCGCTATGAGCCCGGCGAGGTGCTCGGCAGGGGCGCTCAGGGCATCGTGCTTCGGGTCGTCGACCGCGAGCAGCCGGCACGAGCGCTGGTGGCCAAGGTGTGGCGCGCCCGTACGGACGACGAATGGCGTGTCGAAGGAGAATTCGCGTTGCTCGCGCGGCTTCGGATCCGCGGGCTCGTGCGTGCTCACGACTTCGGGCGCGACGACCGCTCGGGCGTCCCCTTCTTCGTGGAGGACTTCATCGATGGGCGCGAGGCCGGTGAATGGGTTTCTGCCGTGCAGGGTACGGCGGCGAACGCGCGGCTGCTCGCCGTGGCCACGGACGTCGCGGCAACCCTGGCCGGTCTCCACGAGGCAGGATTCACGCACGGAGACACCAAGCCGGCGCACGTTCGTGTTGTGGAGGGTGTGGGCCCCAGGGGTAACGCTGCGCAAGCGGTCCTCCTCGACTTGGGTGCCGCGGCCTCGCGCGCTCATCAAGGCCGGTCGCCGGGCGCGTACACGCCGTCCTTCGCCGCACCCGAAGTGCGGGCCGGCGAGCCGGCGACGAGTGTGTCCGACTTGTACGGCCTTGGCGCGCTTGCTTGGGCGGTCGCTACGAAGCGCCCGCCGCCGCGCGAAGACAAGCGCGCGCCACTTCGGAGCCTTGCGCCGTGGGTGCAGCCCGGAGTCGCGGATGTCATTGAACGACTCCTGGCCCTGCATCCGCGCGATCGGCCGGGCGACGCGCTCGAAGTCTTGCGCATGCTCGGAACCGCTGGACAGGGCGCCGGCATACCGGCTTCGCCGGCTCCGCCTCCGATGGGACGCGAACGCGAGCTGGATGCGCTCGGGAAGCCATCGGCTTCGGGTGTCCGGTACATCGTCGGCCCGAGCGGGTCGGGCAAGAGTCACCTGCTTCGCGAGCTGGTCATCCGCACGCTGCTCGCTGATCGCGATGCACGGTGCGTCACTTTCCCCAACGCTGACCCGCAAACCGTATCCCGTCTTATTGCGTATTTTCGCGGTGCAGACCATGCGTGGCCATTCGTTCGTCGCGACGGCGCGACGCGGGTCCTCCTCGCGCTCGACGACATGCATGCGGCACCGCAAGAACTCGTCGAAGCGGTCGATGCGTGGCGATGCCGTCTCAAGAGCGGTGCGCCACACCCCGACGTGTTGGCTTCGGTGCGCACCGCCCCCGAGGGCGCCGATCGCATCGAATTGGGGGCACTCCAACCGGATGCTTTCGCGCGTCTATGTCACACGCTGGGCATCGAACGCACCGAGGCGATCGAAGAGGCCGCGCGCGCGTCGGACCGTAACCCGGGATGGCTCGTTGCCGCGCATGGGCGTATGCCAATCACGCGCGACACGGTCCTCGAGCGTGCGCGTGCATTGTCCCGGAGCGCACGTGACCAATTGGCCACGATCGCACTGTGTGGCGGAACGGCACCGGAAAGAATCTGCGACACCCGCGCGATCGCCGAGCTTCTGCGGGCCGCCCTCGTCACTCGGCATACGCGTGGCGTTACCGTTTACGCGTTGACCGCGCCGGTGCTTGCATCGGACATTGCGTCGGCACTTGTCACGTTCGATATCGCCGATCGGGTCGCCGCGGCCTTGCTCGATGTGGCGCCCGCTTCTTCTTCTCCGTCGGGAGGTGAAACCGATCCGGCAGCACTATTGGCCGTCGCCCAGGGTCCGGTGCCACCGGCACGTCGCGAAGAACTCCTCGACCGCGCCGCATCGCGAGCGCGCGTCGATGGGCTGCGGACCGAAGAAATCGAAGCGCTCTTCGCTCTTGCCGCAAACCCAGTGCGGCGGACGCCGGCACTCCTTTGCCGCCTCGAACGGTTGAACCGCTGCAGCGCACGACCCCACCATCCCCAATTGCTCGCCTGGCTCGACGACGCGGCGCAAAACGACGCGGCCGTCCGGTCGCTCGCGCTCCGACGCCACGCGGAACGCGAGGCCCGAGAGAGCAATGCCGACGCCGCCCGCGAGTTCGCGAATCAAGCGCGCATCGCCGCTCGCGAGATCGATGATGCCGTCGGAGAGGCGCTTGCCATCGCGACGATGGGTGCCGTCGCGCTGTGGCGGGCGGACTGGATTGAAGCCGAAGCGCACCTCTCCGATGCACGCGCCCGTCTGGCGCCGCATGACGTCATCGACCCCGAGGAAATAGCGCGCCTCGATCACAACTTCGGCGTGGTCGCCCTCTACCGGGCCCGCACGACCGACGCAATCGAGGCTTTCCAGCGAGCCCTCGAGAGCAAGCGGCGACTCGGGGATCGCGCGGGCGTGCGCTCGTCCTTGCTCAATCTGGGCTTGGCGTTCACCCGGGCGGGGTCGTACGACGAAGCCGTGGTCGCGCTCGATGAGGCGATAGCGCTCGCTCATTCGCTCGAACAGAGAGGCGGTCGTGCGTGGTGCCTCGCCGCGCGCGCCGAGGTCGAGGTTCGGCGAGGTAGAGCCCCCGATGCCGAACGCTGGGTTGCCGAAGCCGAAGCATCGGCGGGCGACGCACCGGCGGTCGTGAAGGCGGATTTGCTGCTCCTCCGCGCGAGTGTGGCGCTGCTTGACGGCGATGGACGGCGCGCCATGAAAGAACTGGCGCGAATCGACTCAGCCGTACGCGCCGAACAGGCGGTGGTCGACATACGCGCCTGGATCCTCGAGGCGCGTGGGCATCTCGCGCTGCTCCCCGTAGACCGCAGGCGGGCGTCACGAATTGCCATCGACGCGATTCGACGCGCACGTACTGCCGGATTACCCGAGGTCGAGGACGAAGCTCTGACTGTCCTGCGGTCTGCCCGCGGGCGCGTCACGGCCGACCATGCGACGAGCGGCTATGATTCAGTCTTGGCGAGCGTGACTCAAGACGAAGCTGGGCATTGGGAATGGCTCTCCGGGCTCGCCACGGGTCAGGGGCTCGATGACGCAGCGCTGGCGCTCGCTCGCATCGTGGCCGCAGAAAGTGGGGCGGAGCGCGCAATCGTGGCGTGTGTCGATGCGGGCGGCCGCTTCTCGCGCGTATGGGGCATCGACCTCGATGGGATTTCGCTTGCGTCCCCCGATCAGCGGCTTGATCGCGAGATCGCGAATGCGGCGCTCGCATGCGGGGGAGCTGTCTACCAGCGTGACGTGCAGACGTCGGCAGGCCGGGGGTCGCGACTGGCCGTGGCAACCGAGGCGACCGGCGACGTTGGGCCCGCGAGCGCTCGCGATGCTCGGGCGCTCGTCGTTGTCGAGCACCGCTTTCAAAGCGGGCACTTCGACAGGATTTCTGACGAGAAGGCCGGTCGGTGGGCGACGCTCGCCGGAGTTCTGGCCCGTCTCGCTCGTCACGCGGTCGTCGAGCCACTCGGTGACGAGACAGGGCCCCTGCTCGCAATGGCCGACTCCTTGTCGCTCGTCGACGAGACCACGACAGTCATCCCATCGAAGGAGCCTCGCCGTGTTTTTCCCGGCATCCTTGGCGAGAGTGCTGCCATGCGCCGAGCCTTGGCCAAACTCGACGCAGCGATCGACTCAGACCTGCCGGTGCTCTTGGTCGGCGAAACCGGAACCGGCAAAGAGCTTTTCGCGCGTGCTCTGCACGATCACAGCGCGCGTGCTCGCGCGCCGTTCGTGGCGCTCAATTGCGGAGCCATCCCGGACACGCTCTTCGAAGCCGAGCTGTTCGGCCATGCGCGCGGCGCGTTCACGGGCGCCGATCGGGCGCGGCCGGGGCTCTTGGCACGTTGCGAGGGAGGCACGCTCCTTCTGGATGAAATCGGCGAGCTCCCGTTGCCACGCCAGGCGGCGCTGCTCCGCGCGCTCGAGACCCGTCGGTACCGCCCGGTGGGGAGCGACGATGAACGCGACCTACGGGTCCGGGTCGTGGCGGCCACCAACCGGGAGCTCGCTCAAGCCGTGGAATCTGGCACTTTCCGTCGCGACTTGCTCTACAGACTCAACGTCGTAGAGCTTCGCGTGCCGCCTCTGCGTGAGCGGAAAGACGACGTCGCGCTGCTGGCGAACGCATTCCTGAAGCAGGCCGGATCGAGCGCCGAAATCGCTCCGGCGGCGGCGGCGGCGCTCGCTGCGTATCGGTGGCCGGGGAATGTGCGCGAGCTCGAACATGTGATGCAGCGCCTCGCAGGGACGGCAATCGATGTGTTACGCGTCGCCCACCTCCCTCGCGCGCTGCGAAGCGGCTCGGCGGTATCGGCATTGGTGGCGGGGCGGCCGCGCCGTGTCGAACCCGCGGGGTTGCTCGACGAGCGCACCGAGGTGGAACGTGCCCTCGAGCGAGCGAGCGGCAACATCTCGCACGCTGCGCGAGCGCTGGGCATCACCCGTCATGGGCTCAAGAAACGCATGCTCCGTCTTGGAATGCGTGGGGAGGCCGTTCGCGGACCACGGGGGGCGCTTCGATCATGATGAATCGCGTTCGCATCCCGTCGCTTTCACTGATCCTAATGATAGGCGCTGGATGCGGCGCCCGCGCGCAGCCGAGGGCCTTGCCGCATCAAGAT
>JALYHX010000765.1 GCA_030776305.1 Myxococcota bacterium | reverse complement strand
GACCACGCACGCCCCCCCCAGCACGACGAAGGCGACGGTGACACCGCGAGGTGTTCTCCGGTCGTCGTCGCGCTCCTCGATTTGATCGATGTTGCGAAAGCCGCCCGGGTCGATGTTCATGCGTCCTACCTATCGGCCCATAACGCGTGCCCGCGCGCAAGGCCAACTTTGAGGACTCGACCGTCGGTGCTCGCCCTTTTGTTTACTCGCGTCTACGTCGCGTCCCCGTCATCGCCGATCGACGTTGCGCCGTTCGTCTTCGTGCTCTCGTGCTCTGTCTGCACGTCTTCTTCGCTGGGTCGCTCCATGCGCTCCGGCGCGGAGATGCCGACGAGCTCGAGCGCTCCTGCATATACGCCTCGGATAGCCTCGATCCACGCGAGGCGCGCGCGCGTCTTGGCGAAGTCCCATGTCGCCTCCCAGCCGACCGTCGCTCGAACGCTCTGGGGTGGCAAAATGGGATCGCTCTCCGCCTTGAGACGCGTGAAGTAGCTTTGAAAGTCGCGCGCCAGGTCCTGTACGTAGAACACGATCCTGTGAGGTTCGCGCTGACGGGCGGCTTCGGCGACGACATCCGGAAAGTCGCCGAGCTTGTGAACGATCGCCAGCTCGTCCGAATGTACGAGGTTCGCCCACTCATCGGCGGACAGGTGTGGCGTCGCGTCGAGGCCGAGCGCACGTGCTTTCCGCAAGATCGAGCACAACCGGGCGTGCCCGTACTGTACGTAGAAGACTGGGTTGTCGAGCGACTTCTTCTTGGCGAGCTCGATGTCGAAGTCGACGTTCGACCCGGCGCTGCGAGAAAGAAAGAAAAACCGCAGCGCGTCGGCTCCCGCCCCCTTCCGGCCCGCCGCGTCGTCGATCTCGTCCATGACCTCGTCGATGGTCACGACGTTGCCGGCTCGCTTGCTGCTCTTGACGGCGATTCCCCCTTTCGTGATGAAAACGAGCTGATAGAGGAGCGCTTCGAAGTGTTCCTCGGCCAGGCCGAGCGCCGTGAGCGCATTGCGAACGCGCGCGACGTAGCCGTGATGGTCGCCGCCGAGCACGTTGATCAGGCGGTCGTAGCCGCGCGCGATTTTATCGGCGAAATAAGCGACGTCGGACGCGAAGTACGCCCACGAGCCATCGCTCTTCTGGACCACGCGATCCTTGTCTTCGACTGCGCCCTCCGGTGCCTTGAAGAAGAGCGCTCCTTCTTTGCGCACGAGGTGACCGCCGTCCTCGAGCTGGCGCATCACCGCACGGACCGCGCCCCATCGGTGGAGCGACTCCTCGCTGAACCACACATCGAAGTAGACGCCGAGATCGGCGAGCGAAGGGCGAATCCCCGGAAGCGTGCGCGACCCCGGGATTCCCCGGAGCATCCAGGTGATGCACGCACGTGCGAGGACATCGATGTCCCCGGACAGTAGCGATGGATCGTTCGCCTTCAGCCACGCCGCGAGCTCCGCGACGTAGGCCCCCTTGTATCCGCCCTCGGGGGGCTCCTGCCCTTCGGACGCCGCGCGCACACTCTCCGCGAACGCACCGACCTGATTGCCGCGGTCGTTGATGTAGTACTCTCGCGTGACGCGATGGCCGGTCGCCTCGAGCAATCGGGCGACCGTGTCCCCGAGCACGGCGTTGCGTCCGCTCGCGATCGTGACCGGCCCGGTCGGATTCGCGCTCACGAACTCGATGTTCACGCGCTCTCCCGTCGCCGCGGCGGCCCTGCCCCACGCGCGTCCGGCGCGCAGAATGTCGGCGAGCTCCGTATGGAACGCAACCGGATGCAGCCGCAGGTTGACGAATCCCGGCCCCGCGATCTCGGCCGACGCGATGACATCGCTCGCGGCAAGCGCTCGCACCAGCACCTGCGCAATCTCGCGTGGCGGCTTCCCGGCGCGCTTCGAGAGCGCCATGGCCGCATTCGTCGACAGGTCGCCGTGCTCGGCCCGCTTTGGGCGCTCGACGACCCAGGTCACTTCGCCGATAGCGCCCTTGGCCCCGTCACCGAGCTCTCCCGCGCGCGCGATCGACTCGAGGGCGGACGTCAGGGTGTCGCGCACACGCGCAGCAAGGCTCACGTTAAGAGAGCGCCTTTTCGATCGCCTGCTTTACCTCGGGGCTCG
>JALYHX010000764.1 GCA_030776305.1 Myxococcota bacterium | reverse complement strand
CTCGGTTCGGAGGTGCGCACGCTCGACCTATGGGACGATTTCGCGGACGTCGTCGAGCAGACTCGCGCGAGCAGCGGCGTGCGCGCGATGGTGTTCGAAGCAGGCGAACGTCCGGACCTGGCGGCGGCGGCCCTCCGCGCGGCTCGAAAGGTAAGCGAGCTCGTGGAGACGCCTACGATCATCGCGCTCCCGCCGCGGCAAATCACGTCGTTCGACCCGGCGAGCGGCTTCGACGATTTCATCATCGTGCCGTGCGTGCCGGCGGAGCTCTACGCGCGCATCCGTTCGCTCGAATGGGAACGCAGCGAATTCGCGACCGAGGAGAGGCTCAAGGTCGGAGCGTTGGTGGTGGATCGGGCGGCGCATGAAGTGAGCGTCGAGGGTCGGCGCGTCACGTTGACCGCCAAGGAGTTCGCACTACTAGCCTTCTTGGCAGCAAACCGGGGTCGCGTTTTTTCCCGAGAGACACTCCTCGCTCGCGTGTGGGGGAGCCGCTACGAAGGAGGAGCCAGGACGGTCGACATCCACGTGCGCCGGTTGCGTGCCAAGCTGGGCCTCGCACTTCCGCTAGAGACGCTGCGCGGCGCAGGTTACAAGCTGAGAGCCCCGAGCGAAGGCGGAAAGATTCGATGACGGCGCGCGTTGCGCTGAGCATCGGGTGTCCATGTGGTATCGGTCCGGAAGTGAGCGTCGTGGGGGCAGGGGCGGAACGCGATGCGCGTGTGTTGCTGGTCGGCGATGCCGGGGCCATTGCAGCGGCGATGCGGGGCAGGGGACTCGACGGAGCGAGGCTCGTTCGGGTGTTTCAGCCCCTCGATGCGTGGACGCTCGGCCGCAAGAAAATCGCGGTGTGGCAACCGACCCACGACTTGCGGCCACGCGATCGCAAGCCGGGGGCACCCACCCGCATCTCGGGAGAAGTACAGCTCGCGTGGATCAACGCGGCTTGCGACCTCGTCGTCCGCGGCGACGCCGATGCCCTGGTGACGGGACCTGTGAGCAAGGACGCCATCGCGCGCTCGGGCGCCTCGGGTGCGGCGGTATTCACCGGCCACACGGAGCATCTGCAGCGCCGGCTCCGGGCGCGCGAGGTGGTCATGGCGTTTTGGTCACCGTCCCTGGTGACCTCGCTGGTCACGACACACGTACCGTTTGCGAGCGTTGCACGGGCGGTCACGCCCTCGGCGGTTGCGCGTGCGACGTACTGGCTGGCGTGGCTTCTCGCGCGGGTCTCTCGAAGAGCGCCGCGAGTCGCGGTGGCAGCGCTCAATCCGCATGCCGGCGAAGGCGGACTCTTGGGCGCCGAGGAGCGCACTCGCATCGCACCCGGCATCGTGCGCGCACGTGCTCGACTGCGCGCGGCGCACGTGGCGGCCGTGATCGAAGGCCCGGTGCCGGCTGAGAGTGCCTTTCGGCTGACACTTGCGCGCGAGTGGGACGGAGTCGCGGCGATGTACCACGATCAGGCGACCATCCCGATGAAACTGGCAAGCTTCGGACATGCAGTGAACGTGTCGCTCGGATTGCCGATCGTGCGAACGAGTGTGGATCATGGGACTGCGTACGACCGTGCCGGGACATGGACCGCAGACGCGAAGGGGATGCGCGCTGCGATCGAGCTGGCCGTCAAGCTGGTCGATGGTCAGTCCCCACCCGCCGGCAGCGCCGCCAGAGGCGCCCGCTGAAAATGCCTGATCCGGTGCACACGCCTCCCGGACGCGAGGACGATCCGGGCCAAGCCACCGGCGCACTCAGCGCGGGACCGCCGCCCAACGACATTCATGCGGATGCGGACGTGCGTTCGGCGCCACTCGTTCGCAAGCGCCTGCTGGCCGAGTGCTTGGGAACGCTCTTGCTGATTACGGTCGATTGTGGCGGCGCGATGATCGGGTCACTCGACGGTCAGGTTACCGCCGTCGCGCGATCGATGGCCACTGGCCTTCTCGTCATGACGATGATTTATTCGATTGGAAACGTCTCCGGCGCTCACTTCAACCCAGTGGTGACGGCGGCTTTTGCCATGCGCGGGGCGTTTCCATGGAGACGCGTCCCAGCGTATTGGGCAGCACAGGTCACCGGCGCGTTCCTCGGCGCGGCGCTCCTCCGGTCCATGTTCGGGAACCTCGAGCACCTCGGCGCCACGCTTCCTCACTTCGGGGCGGGGAAAGGATTCGTAATGGAAGTCGTGCTCACGGGGGTCCTCGTCTGCGTCGTCCTCGGGACTGCGACTCGGCACCGGAGCATCGGTCCGAACGCCGCCATTGCCTCGGGGGGGGCAGTCGCGCTTTGTAGTCTGTTTTCGCGGCCCGTGAGCGGCGCGTCGATGAACCCCGCGCGCTCTCTGGCCCCCGCCGTCATGTCGGGAGAGTTCCACGACCTATGGATGTATCTCGTCGCGCCTTTCCTTGGTGCGGCTTTGGCCACGCTGCTCATGCGCGCCATCCACTCGCACAAGCATCAATCCGAGCGTGAGGCCGCGCAGGGTAGGTAGCGAAGTCGACGGGTGGCTCCGCCTCTTCAGAATACGCGTCGACGACATACGAGGAGAACTTCGTCCACGTTATCGACTTCGATCATGCCAGTAGTAAGCTCGAGCTTTCTTTGGAAGAGCGCTCCCAAAGGAAGAATCACTCGCGAGTACCACCAAACGGCGTAGCGTCGCTGGTGCTGAAAACTCCATACGACGAATTTCAGAAGGCGTGACGAGCGAGGCTGCATCCCGAAGACAGCGCTCCTCTCGACCGCCCAGCCGTGCCGCGCGAGCTTCGTCAGCAACTCGTCAGCCCGATAACGGCGGCCGTGACCGACGAGTTCGTCGAAGGACGTCCACCTCGAGGCATGCAGCGGGACAGACAGCAGAAGCGTCGCGCCCGGTGCCGCGACTCGCGAGAGCTCCGTGAGCGCTTCGTCGTCGTCGACGTGCTCGATGATGTCGAAGGCTCCGAGGAGATCGAACGTGGCGTCGGCGCACGGAAGGCGGGACACGAGGCCGACGGTCGCGTCTGCCCCTTGCTCGACGAGCTTTGCCACAGCAGGTGCGCTGATGTCGATGAAACGCGTTCCCGCGATGGGTAGTCGCGGGCTGAGGCCCGGGGCCACCTCGAGGCGCGACCGCGACGTGGTAAGCAGCGACCGAACCAGAGGCCAGGTATTGAAGCGCTCGGGGGGGACGAGGCGCGACCGCGTCCAGAGCCCGTCATAAAACTGCCGGTTGATCTCGAGCAGCGCCGCGCCACTGCGCGGGCTCGGTGACGTGCGCGTCATACGGAGTATCTCACGGTAAGCGTTCGGGACTGTCTCGGCAACGCAGACTGCGCGAGCCGGGCGGATTAATACAAGCGTTCGCATCCGCGTCGGGATGCGAACGGCCGACACTCCCTGGCTTTGCAGGCTTTGCGCGGATAGAACGTCGTTGCCAAATCCGTGCGCTGCGCGCGTGCTGGACGGCGGAAGAGCTGCCGAGACGGGTGGAGTCTGCGTCAGCGCTTGCCCCAGAGAGCAAACGCCAGCCATGAGAGCGTCACCATGCAGATCGCGAATGCGCTGAGCGTGATCGGCAGCGGCACCTTGCCCGGCTTCGGCGTCCTCATCGACATGAGCATTTGCGTCGCCGCGATCACAATCGCGTCGACCTTTTTCTTTGCAACCTCCCCTTTTTCGGGATCGTCCACCAGTGCACGGTAACGCCCTGCGATCTCAGGCAACGCCTGGGTGCCCAGCGCAAGCTCGAGCAGCGCCGCGTGGAGATGCTCGTCGTCCCACCGCTCGAGCACGCGCATCCAGAGCGCGTCGAGGACCGGGTCTTGAGATTCGTCGTCCGGCACGTACGACAGGATACCGCTCAAGACATCGCGATGCGGAGCTCGCGCGCGAGGTGTCGCGTGAGGTCGAAATACGTCGCCCGGTCGTAAGGCTGGTTGAGGACGTGAAAGTCGCACCGCGACAGGCCAACGCATCCGAAGCAGTAGCTACAGCCACTGCAGCCAATCGACCGAACGAGGTAAGCTCCGCCGATGCAACGCTCACTTTCGATACAGTGCTGGCACCCGAAGCATCCGGAGCATTGGACACAGTGGGCGCAGTCGACGCACCCGGCGCACGCGGTACAATAGTGGCACCGCGCAAGGCCATTCGATGATGCGCAGAAGGTGCACTCCGTGCAGCGCTCGCATTGGTCGCACGCCAGGCACGAAACGTTCTCGTTCGCCGGCCCGGCTTTCGCCAGCAGACTCCGCAGCGCTGCTTCGAACTCCGCTCCGTGCATAGCCGCGCGAGGCTTCGCGGTTAGCGGCGCCGTGGTCAAGCCGGTTGGGTGCCGAACGTCACTTTCTTGGCCTGAAGGCCGACTGTGTACCAATGTAGGACACGGAGCCCAGACCATGAACGTTTATATTCGAACCGCCGTCGTCCTCGCGCTCACGCTGGTCCCCGCGGTTGCCGCGGCTGCCACGCATACGGGGGCAAGGGGACAAAGGAGACAAGCACGCGCCGCCAAGGTGCCGAAGCCGCATGGGTGCGTCAAGGCCCCCGTCGAGGTGGTCGCCGGTCCCCAATCGATGATGCTTTCGCTTGCCAAGTGCGACGGCACCGCCGCCGCCTTCGGGGTCGAGCAGCTTTCGGCACTGGCTCGAGCGCCAGGAGGTCACCGGTTGGACGCGGTGCTCGTCCAGCGGCTAGAGCTGACCATGGACCATTTTCGCAAGGGGACGGAAGCGGCGCGCCTCGTCTTGGTCTCTGGATATCGGCCGCGCAGCGTTCGCAGCTACCACGCTATGGGGCGAGCGCTCGACTTTCGTATCGACGGTGTCGAAAACGCAGCGATCATCGCATTTTGCAAGACGCTGCCGGATACCGGGTGCGGCTACTACCCGAACAGCGGATTCGTCCACATGGACGTCCGCGACGCCCAGACTGGGCATGTCGCGTGGACGGACGTCAGCCGCCCTGGGGAGTCCCCGCGCTACGTGACGACCGAGACGACACCCTCACCGTCGTTGCCTGCGCTTCCCGCACACGGTTCGGGCACGGCTGAAGATCCGAAGTCCGTCGGCAAGGACGACCGCGCTCACGCGATCTGAGCGGACCTCGGTCGCGTCACCCAGCAGCGCAGAATCCCTCGTAATCGACATAGCTCTTGATGGTCGGCTCCGGTCCGCACACCGGGCAATGAGGATCGCGTCGCAACTTCAGCTCGCGGAACTTCATTTTCAAGCTATCGTATGTCAACAGACGGCCCGCCAGCGTGGTTCCCTTTCCGAGCAGAATCTTGATCGCCTCGGTCGCCTGCAGCGTCCCGATGACTCCGCACAGGATCCCCAGGACGCCTGCCTCCTGGCAACTCGGCGCGAGGTGCGGCGGAGGGGGCTCGGGGTATAGGCACCGATAGCAAGGGCCCGGCTGTGTTCCGAGTTTCTTTGCGGCCATTTCGGGGATGAAAGTCGTCACCTGCCCGTCAAAGCGGAAAATGCTTCCGTGAACGACCGGTTTGCCCATCCAAACGCTCGCGTCGTTGACCAAGTACCGCGTCGGGAAATTGTCCGTTCCGTCGACGATGACCTCGTAGTCGTCGAAGATTCTCTCGACGTTGGCGCTCGTCAGGCGTTCCTGATAAGGCACGACCTTCACGTCCGGATTGAGCTCCGCGAGCATCTTGGCCGCGCTCTCCACCTTGGGCATTCCGACCCGGCTCGTCGAGTGAATGATTTGGCGCTGAAGGTTCGACGCGTCGACCACGTCGGCGTCGACGATGCCCAGCGTGCCAACGCCCGCCGCTGCGAGATACAGCACCGCAGGTGATCCCAGCCCGCCGGCTCCTAGCAAGAGGACTTTGCTCTTGAGCAGCGTTGCCTGTCCGAGCTCGCCCACTTCGGGCAAGAGGATGTGCCGCGAGTACCGCTCGCGTTGGGCATCCGTGAGGTCCGGAGGCGCATCCACCGGGAACCCCAGATCCTTCCACCGTGTGAACCCCGGATTCGCCGTTTCGACGTTCGTGTATCCAAGGTCCTGCAGTGTTGCCGCCGCAAGCGCCGAGCGAGTTCCCCCGGCACAATACGCGACGATGTGCGTCCCCTTGTCCGGCAGTTTCTGTTCGGCCTGCATCTCCAAGAAACCACGCGGGATCGAGATAGCCCCGGGAATGTAGCCAGCGCGCCACTCGTCCTTCTCCCGCACGTCGACGAGGGTCATCTTTTCCCGCGCATCGATTCGGCGCTTGAGCTCGCCGAGCGGCACCTGTTTCGTGCGCTTTCGGACGTCGGCAATGAGGTCGGTGTAGGTGATGGGCATAACCGTAGGATGCTGGTTTAACCATTAACCGCTCGCGACTCCAGCCGCTCGTACGAGGAGGTCAGCGCCGCTCGTGGGGCGCAGCGCGTCTTCACCCACGCATGCCCGCGCGATCGCACGCCAAGCTGTTCCGGCCGGGTCGTTCCCATGTCCCACTTGCTCGAGCACGTCGCCAAGCACTCGGCCGAAGGCATATACATCGTCGCGCGGGTCGCTCGATCGGCCCGCAAGGCGCTCTGGCGAGACGTATCCCAGGCTTCCCTGCGGGCTCGGTTCGCCGACGCGCCGTGCCATTCCGAAATCCGCGATCAGCGGCGTGCACGGCGCGCGCAGAACGACGTTCGCGGGTTTGACGTCGTGGTGCACCCACCCTGCATCGTGAACACGAGCAAGTGCAGTCGCGAGCGGTACGGCCCACCGCGCGATCGGCAGGAGTGGCCCGACGTGTCGGATCCGAAGGAGAGATCCCAGGGCACCAAGGCTGGCCCATTCCATCGCGAGCCACCCGCGGTCAGCGTCGATGTCGAAGATCCGCACGATCCCGGGACCCGACAAGGCGATGGCGACGCGCGCCTCGTGGAGCAGTTGGGCACGGCCTCGACCCGGGTGATGAACCATCTTGAGGGCGACGCGCCGGCCAAGTGTTCGGTCCCTCGCCTCGTACACCGCCCCCGCTGATCCACGCCCGATTTCCTGCAACAGTTCGAAGGGCGTGTCGCGCGCATCCGGAAGGAACACGGCGCCGGGCGGAGTGTGTCCCTTGCCCAGCGGGCCGCCCCATCGGGTTCGCCTCTCGAGCGCACCTGGCGAATCGATATCGCGAAAAAGCACGCGCTCGATGAGCTCGACGGCCGAGGGCAAGTCGCCCGAGCGTGCGGCCAGATCCGCGCGCATTGTGAGCGCCGGAGGGGACGTCGAACGCGCCAGAACGCATCGTGCCAGCGCCTCCTCTCCGCGGTCGAGCAGCGCAGAAGCCACGGCGACGAACATCGCTTCCGGCAACGGTGAGCGCGCGTCGCTCCAAAGCAGTTGATCGATGGCGCGCCGCTCCTCATGTGTCGTTCGTAGGCGCGCGAAGAGCCGCAGCGCCTCGTCGAGCGGCGGGCCGCCCGGGGCGCCGAAGGCCATGAGCCGTTCCAGGTCGGCGAATGTCGGACGGTCAACGCTCACGCTTGGAAACCTTGAAGACGGTCCGCCCTCCGCGGTCAGCGGCGAAGGCATCCCCCTCGAGAAGCGTGATGTCCCGCGCGAGGCGAACCGCCCCGGCGTACGCGGGCGGATCGTCGTCTGTGCGCAGCTCTACCCAGCCGTCGTCGCCTCGCTCGAGCCGCCATGCGCCGACTGCGAGGAGAGCGGGTCCAAGCGGCGCGATGCAGCTCGCGCATGCGACCTCGATGGTGACCGCGCCGGCAATCTCGCCGCTCGGGCGCACGACGAGCGTCACGTCAAGGCCAAGTCGTAGCTCGATGCCACTGCCCACCGGGGTCTCGCCGGATAGCGCGCGTCCTCCGCACGTCGTCTCGTTGCGGCTCCCGAGATCGCGAACGACCGCGTGGCCATTGGATCGGGTAATGGCGAGGTGCCTGCGACTCACGGCGCGCGAAGCGACCGTGAGGATCCCTGTGCGTACGTTGGGGTTCGCCTGTTCCGGTGTGCGTCCGATCACGATCTCGTCTCCGAGTGCGACGGTCATTTCCTCTCCACGCAATTCGACCGTGATGAGCGACCGCGCGACGCGGCGCAACTCGATCGAGCGCGCGCGTTCACGCAGCGACGGATCGGCAGACGCGGATGCGAGCGCCACGGCCTGCCGTCGTTGGCCGCTGGCCACGAGCAGCGCGACTTGCCCCTGAATATCGCGCCGAGCGATGGCGTCGTTATCGCGTCCCTGCTCTTCCGAAAGAAGTGCCTCGAGCGCGTCGACTTCTCCGGCGAAAGCGAGCGCCGTGGCTCGAGCTGCGGTGTCCCCAAGGCGGGCGAATGCCTCCGCTGCACGCACATGGTCTCCGAGCGCCACGAGCTCGGCAGCCGCGTCGGCCAGTCTGCGCCTCATCGCCGCGGTCATCGGTGTGTTCGCCGCCATAGCGAGGATCGTCGAACAACGCATGCGGCGCGCATGAACGCGAACGCTGCTTCGCTCCGCGGCCGTTGCGACCGCCTGCGCGTAGTGCCGAAGGCGCGTCGCCAGATGGACCTCTTTGTCGCCACGCAGGATCATGACACGCGCCGCTTCATCGGGTCTCCCTGCCTGCGCGAAAAGCGTAGCCGCTTTCGCGAGCTCGCCGCTGAGTTCCAAGGCGCGCGCCTGTTCGAGGGCGGCCGCACTTTCTCCAAAAGCCTTTCCGAAGATGCGCGTCATACCTCCCGCAAAGCCTGTTACGCTGAGCGAATATGGCCAACAACAATCGGCTCGGTGAGCTGCTCGTTCGCGAGAAGCTTATCTCTCTCGCGCAGCTGCGGCATGCACAAGAGGAGCAGCAGAAGTCCGGCCAGAACCTCGGCTACACGCTGGCGAAGCTTGGTTACGTCAGCGACGACGAAATCACGAGCTTTCTCTCGCAGCAATACCGTGTCCCAACGGTGAACCTCGAAGAATATGAGATCGACGCCGAGATCTTGAAGCTAGTTCCGAAGGAGCCATGCGAGCGGCACAAGGTGGTGCCCGTGTCGCGGACCGGGAACTCGCTCATCGTCGCGATGGCCGACCCGACGAACCTCAATGCGATCGACGACCTGAAGTTTTTGACGGGCTACAATATCGAGCCGGTCATCGCCAGCGAGACGGCGATCCATAACACGATCGAGAAGTACTCCAACGCGGGCCCCTCGTACGACGAGGTGATGGCCGGCTTCGACGAGAAGGAGATTGAGTTCAGCGGCGACGGAGAAGACGTCAACCTCCTCGAGCTCGAGAAGGCGAGCGAGGACGCCCCCGTCGTGCGTCTCGTGAACATGATGCTGCTCAATGCCATCAAGAAGGGCGCGAGCGACATCCACATCGAGCCGTACGAGAAGAAGCTACGCGTCCGCTACCGCATCGACGGCGTCCTCGCCGAGGAGATGACTCCGCCCCTCAAGCTGAAAAATGCGATCACGAGCCGCATCAAGATCATGGCGTCTCTCGACATCGCCGAGCGCCGCTTGCCGCAAGACGGGCGCATAAAGCTCAAGCTCGGCAAGGGCCGCGAGATGGATTTCCGCATCTCGGTGCTGCCCACGATCTGGGGAGAAAAAGTCGTCATGCGGTTGCTCGACAAGGGCAACTTGCAGCT
>JALYHX010000763.1 GCA_030776305.1 Myxococcota bacterium | reverse complement strand
GTGCTTCACATGGCGGATCGGATCTGGACGCATGCGGGCTTTACCTACCGGGACGACTTCATGTCGATCTTGCGCGACCGTTATCGCGCGCCGCTCGGGGAGCTGGACTTCGAGCAGGCACCCGAACCGGCGCGCGCCACCATCAATGCGTGGGTCGAGAAGCAGACGCGCGGGCGGATCCGGGGCCTTCTACCGCCGGAGAGCATCGATCGCACGACGCGCCTGGTGCTGACCAATGCCGTATACTTCAAGGGCTCCTGGCTGCTGCCCTTCGCTCCCGGATCGACGTTGGAAGAGGACTTCGCGACCCCGAAGGCAAAAGTCCACGCGAAGATGATGCGGCAATTGACCCACTTCGGGTACGCCCGGCTGGACGGCGTCGCCCTCGTCGAACTGCCCTATTTCGGTGGATCCATCTCCATGGTCGTCATCCTCCCGGAGGCCGAAAGCGGCCTGGCTGACGTCGAGAATCGAATCGGACGTGACTACGACGGTTGGATGACGGCGTTCGTCGACAAGAAGGTCGACCTGTGGCTGCCTCGGTGGACGGAGACTCGGACGATCGTTCTCAATGCAATCTTGAAGGCACTGGGCATGCCGTTGGCCTTCGAACGTAGCGCCGACTTCTCGGGCATGACCGATGTGCCGGCGCGCGATCCGGGAAAGTTCTACATCGGAGCCGTCATTCAGAAAGCGTTCGTAGACGTCGACGAGTTCGGAACTGAAGCGGCGGCGGCGACGGCGAACATGATGGCGTCCCCAATGAGCCTCAGGGAAAGCCCGCCGGAGCCCGAGCCTGTCGTCTTTCACGCCGATCATCCGTTCCTTTACGTCATCCGCGAGCGGAAGACCGGCGCGGTCCTCTTCGTGGGGCGCGTCGTGGATCCGCGATGACACGGAGGACCGCGCGCTTATGCGAATTGCAACGGCGACGCGCCATGGAAATCGATCCCACCGTCACACCTTGGTCTGGTTCTTCCCGCGACGGCCCTGAGCAAACTCTACGGAATAGCCGTCCGGATCGAACGCGGTCATGGATCGTTCCCAGGGCTCATCGTGCGGAGGCTGGTGAAAGCCTACACCCTTGGCTTTCAGCGCTTCGAAGAGGCCGTCGAGATCGTCGGTGGAGAACTCCACGTGAATGGCCCTCTTTTGCGTCGCGCTTGTTTCCTCCACTCCCTCTTTCCGTGCCTCGGCAAGCGCGAGAAGGCCGATCGTCCCCGCCCCAACACGGATCATCGCAAAGGCAGGCTGAGCGTTGAGCTCGACATCAAGTCCCAGCTTCCCGCTATAGAACTCAATGGACTTCTCAACGCTCGCCACCGTCAGGGTCAGACCCTCGAAGCGGAAGTTGTCTGTCACCTGGACCTCTCCATGGGTGGAGCGCGTTTCTACCATGGCTAGGTTCGGGCCGTCCCGGCGTTTGGATTGACTTGGCCCACGGAGGTCCTGCGGTTCGCAACGCGTTTCTCGATGACCTCGCACGCAACGCACGACAGATCGAAGCGCCGCCGAGCTCGCTCCATCTCGCTCCGCGTGGTCCTCCGTTCGGCGTCGGAAACAACCCGCGAACATCCTTGATCGACGGTCTCGAGAAGCACGAGCAAACGGTTCTTGCTTGATCATCGCAGGCGCGTCCCTCAAATGGCATATCCATCGGCACCCTCCCAGCACGCATCGACGGCCACAGGGCCGCGGTCGGGAAGGTGCGGAGGGTCCTCGGCCGGTGTCCGTGCGATGGCGCGCGTGCTATTTTCGGGTCGGCAAATGGTCATTCACCAGCGGGTGGCGAACGCGACAGAGAGACAGACGGCGCGTTTCATCGCGTCCGCGCTCACGGTGCCGCTCTTTGTCCTCGCTGCGTGTGGGACGTCCGCGGGTCCGGGCTCGGTACCGGCGTCTGCGGACGGCGGCTCGAACTCGGGCGACGGAGCGGCGCAAAGCGCTGGCGGTCCGATCGGAGGCAGCCGGCCGACTGCCGTGCACGTTCCGCCGAGCTACGTCGCCGGAACACCGATGCCGCTCGTTGTCCTCCTGCACGGGTACGGCGCGTCAGGCGCGATCGAGGACGCCTATCTCGGACTGACGGCGCTATCCGATTCGCGCGGTTTCTTGTACGCGCATCCGGACGGGACGACGGACTCGAGCGGCCTGAAGTTCTGGAACGCGACGGACGCGTGCTGCGACATCCACGGCGCCGCGGTAGACGACTCGACCTACCTGAGCGACCTGATTCAGCAGATCGCGGCGCGGTATGCAGTCGACTCGAAGCGCGTCTTCTTATTCGGTCACTCGAACGGTGGGTTCATGGCATACCGGATGGCGTGCGACCACGGTGACCAGATCGCCGCGATCGTGAGCGTCGCGGGCGCCATGTGGAATGACGTCAGCCGGTGCCCGGCCAAAACCACAGTCAGCGTTCTCGAGGTGCACGGCACGTCGGACGCCACTATCGTATTCACCGGCGGGGCGAATCAAGGACACGACTATCCCGGCGCGCAGTCGACGGTAAACGACTGGGTGACGATCGACGGCTGCGCGACGACGCCGGACACGTCGGCGCCTGCGCTCGATCTCGACTCCACGATTCCAGGCGCGGAGACCACCGTTTCCAAGTACCAAGTGGATTGCAAGCCGGGCGGGGCTGCACAACTGTGGACGATGCAGGGTTCTGGGCACATCCCGGCTTTCAATGCGGGATTCGGAACCGCGGCGATCGATTTTCTTTACGCGCACCCAAAGCCATAGCTTGCATTTGCGAATTGAGTGGTTCGAGGCATCGGTCGTCTTCCCCTGTGATCCGGGCGAATTCATGCCACTCAAGACGGCGAGGCCGAAAGCGCGGACAGCACTACCCCCTTCGGTCGCACCCCTTCGATGCGAGGCCTC
>JALYHX010000762.1 GCA_030776305.1 Myxococcota bacterium | reverse complement strand
CGGTACGCCGCTATCATAGCTCATCCCGTAAAGGTCAGGCTCATTGCCGATTTCCCAGTACCTGATTCCGTAGCTCTTGGTGACGTTGGCATAGGTCACCATGTCGGCGGCAGTCTGTGGTGTGGTGGCACCGCCGTCCGCGTCATTCGCAATGATGGGAACCTGCAGAATCGGCTCCGCTCCCACCATTCGGCAATATGCCACGAATTTATCGATTTCAGCGGGACTGAAGGGTTGTGGAGAGTTGCTGTCGTTCTCGTCCCCGCCTGCACGAAGAACGTTCAGGTGAAGTGCCGTGACGAGGGGCTCCGTGCCAGTCAACCCGGTGATGCCGTTCTTGGACCAATCGACCCAATCCCAATAATTTTGGCCGAATGCGCTCGGCGAAATCGGTGTGCCGCCTTCGCGGACCACGCTGACGGTCCCCGCGTCGGGAAGGGGTCCCACGTCGACTGCCCCGCCGGCGTCAAAGGCGGGACCTCCCGAATCGGTCGTGCCACCGTCGTTCCCATCGCGTGACGTGGCGTCAGACCCTTCCCCAGCATCCGGGGATCCCTTCGGGGGCGCCTCCCCGATGCCGCAGGCAACGGCAAGCGCCGTCGCGCAGACGGTGAACATCCACGAAAAGAACAAAGGAAGCGATCGATTCATGCAGTTTCCCGATAGAAGTACGTGTGCCTGCGACTCCCGGCCTTCGCCGGCCGCCACGACCATCGTGATCGCTTGAGATTGGGACAAGTCTCCCATTGCGTCACGCGTTCGTCGATCTACCTCGCTTCGAGACGCAGATGCGACGCCTCGATTGGACACGCGCCGGTCATGGCGTCCCGGCTGCGAGCGGCCAGTAGATTCGCAAAAACGTCCGCGGCGCGCAGTCTTTGATGGTGAGCCGCCACCCCTCGTCCGTCGCGTCCACGGGTGCGGGGGTCTCTCGTCCCGTCGCGAGATCGGTGATGCTGCCGAACGGCGCGAAGTCACCAAGGTCCGGGCGGCCGAGTGACAGGGTTGCCGTCGCGCCACCGTAGCGGGTCAGTAAGCCTGTCCACTCGAAAGCCGTCGCGGTGCCGTAGGTTCTTCGCGCGACCTCTGCGGTCCTGCAGAGCCCATTCGCAACGCGGTAACGGGTGATGCCGTCGAGCGCGAGCGCGACTCTGCGACGTGGTGCCCGTGCCTCGCCGCGAGCCACCCCAGCGCCGTGCGCAAAGTCGACGTAGCGGCGCAATCTCGCACCCGGGAACAGCTGAACACGTCTCTCACATACGTAGTCCCAGCGTTCGTCGGGCTCCGTGCGACTGGGCGACAGCACGAACCTCGCTTCGTCGAGCGCAACCGGGACCGCACAGTCGCGGATGTGTGCGGAGGCAGGGTGCGGTTCCCAACGGACATCACGTCGTGATACGTGCGCGAGATCTCGGCGTGCCGGGGCACGAGACAAATGTCGGGATGGAAACGACACGACCTCGATCTCGACGCGGTCTCGATCCATGCGCACGACGTTGAACGACGGCCATAGGCTCGCAGCTTCCGGGTCGTGCGTAGCGTCCAACCGCTCACGGCGCCCGCCGCTCCCCGCCGAAGCAATGAGGACGTCTCCTGCGTCCTCGGTGAGGCCCCGCACGAGGCGTGCCGTCGGAAAATGCTTGTGGCCGTGCAACAGCAGTACCGCTCGCCCAAACGAATGAAGCGTCGACAGGGCCGTCCCCGCGCCGAGGGCGGTCATCGTCAGCTCCTCGCGATCCGCGTTTGCGACGATGGTCGGCAGTGCGCTGCCGAGCAACCATCGAGGTAGTCGCGATATCGATGTCCCTGAATTGATGAAACTCACATCCGTCACCGGCGTAGGGATGAGATGGTGATGAACGAGCACGACGAGAGGGCGATCACCCGAGCCATTCTTCAGTTGCGCATGCACTTGCAGCAGATCCTCTTGTCGGATCATCCCCCCCGCGCTCAGCCAGCCGCTCGGAAGGTATGTAGAATCGTAAGCCACGATGTCCGCCGGCAGTCCGTGAAAGGATTGCGGAACGACTTCTGCCAAAAATGGGAATTGGCATCCAGCGACGTAAACCGATTTGGGGTCGACCGCCTCGCGCAAGGCGTTGAAGAGCCCGAGGCGATGCGGTCCGACGAGGCCGCGCCATCGACGGTCGTGATTTCCAGGCAGCACGATAGACGGCAATGGACACGCGACTGCTGCGACGATTCGCGCGTGGAGGTCCATAAAGAGCGGCACGGCCTGGCGCACGGGCATCGTGCCTGAATCGAAGACGTCACCCGTGATGACCAAAGCAAAGGCGACGGCCTTTGACGCTTCCTTTTCGCGGCGAAGCGTTTCGATGAGCACCTCGAATAGAACGCGCTGCGTCTCGCTTTCGGCGTCGATGTGCAGGTCGGAGAGGTGAAAGAGGAGGTGCATGGTTCCGGCCGACGCTCGGGGAATGCGGGCAGCCTCGCTGCGTGTATCCCAGCCTTCCGCAAAAGTTCGGAGCGACCCGACCCGCCCCGTCGGGGTTCAACGGTAGTACGGGTTCGCAGGGATGATGCGCCGGACCGATGGGTCAGCGGACTGCGCGGTCGCGGAGCGAAACCCTGCGGATGCGGTCGACTCTGCCACGGTCGATGACGCATTTGGTGCAGCGCCACGCGCAGTCACCGGACGCGCCGGCGTCGCGTGCGGTTCGAGTGCGACGACGAAAAGCGCATCGCCATTGGCGTCGAATGCGTGGTCTTGAGACAAGTGGCCGTCTGCCTCTAAATGGATTGTATGACTCGTGCCATCCTTGGGGAGTGTAGCCACACAAGGGTTCTCGCACACGGCTTGATCGATGACGATTCGTGACTGAACCGGGGACGCCCGGATCGCGATGCGCACGTTTTCGACGCGCGGCAGATCCTGCGCTGCGATGACCATCGGGTTGGGAGTTAGTGCCGAAGCCGCCGTCGGGGGCCGCGTGGGCGAAGCCACCGCACGGGTCACCTGACGAAGGCTACCCCAGGCAGACCCCGCCGCGACCGCGCCCATCAAGAGCATCGCCGCAAAAGCCAGCGGCCGGCGGTCCATGCGTGCCGGCCGTGCGGCTTCGACTTCGATCGGAGGCGTGCTTTCGTTGCGCAGCATGGGTAGCGGTTGGGGCCTCGCACGAAGGTGCTCGACGACGGAGCCACGCCATTGGTCGTACGAATTGACGACTTCCATGCAGTTCGAGAGCACCTCGATCGCGACGGCGCTCTCGTGCCCGCCGACGGCTCGAACCGCGCGAACCAACGTCTCCAGGGACTGCGGCAGCGCCGCGGTGTGCTCGCTCTCCCGGAGCCGCATCGTCGCTTGTTGGATCTCCTCCGCGGTCAATAAGAGCTTCTCGCGTGCATCCTCGGTCGCGACAACCGCCGGGACTTGGGCACTCGGCGTCGACGGGCGGACCGGCGGTTCGTTCGATGGCGCCGTATTCCGGGTAGCCATGTTCAAGCTCGGCACGTTCACCTCGACATCCAACCGCGCTACTTCTGCCACCGGAAACTCGCCGGACACGGGGCCTCCGGAAGCCTTCAGTGCTTCATCGATCGCTGCTTGAAGG
>JALYHX010000761.1 GCA_030776305.1 Myxococcota bacterium | reverse complement strand
CCAGGGACGCGGCGATCTGGACGGGGCCATCGAGCGCTACAAGCGCGCGCTCGAGGCACACCCTGCCGATGCAGCAGCCGCGCTTTCGCTGCGGCAGGCGTACGCCGCGCGCGGCGAGGCGGCGAGCGTCGTGACGCTCATCGAGCGCGAGCTCGAAGTTGCCGAGGGCAAGATGACCAAGGCGCGGCTCTACGCGGAGCTTGCGCGGGTGCAGCACGATAGCCTCCGCGACGCTTCGACGGCGGAGGCGAACGCGAGGTCGGCGATCGACCTCGACCCGACCAACGCCGACGCGATGCTGGTGCTTGGAGACCTCGCGTACGAAGCGGGTCGATTCGTCGAGGCGAGCAAGTACCTCGAGCCGCTCGTTTCGCGCGTCGCCTCGCTGTCGACCGACGATGCGCAGCGAGTTCTCGTTCGCTTCGTCGAAGCGTACGGGAGGACGGTCGTCGAGCGTGTATCGTCCGCTCCGTCCGAGAAGGAGCGGGACTCCTGGGTGCCGCCGGCCACGATGGGCGTGCAGGAGCATCCTCGCCTGGCGGCCGCGGTCAAGGCGCTCGAGCAAGTCGCGCCCGACGACCCCGAGACGCTATTGCGCGTCGCGCGCGTACTCTTCGACTGCGGCGACTTCGTCGACGCGCGCGCGATGTATGAGCGACTCCTCGAACGGCACGGCACCGACCTTTCTCACTCGGACTATGCCGGGGTGCTGTGGCGCCTGGGCGAGGCGCTTCGGCAGAGCGGCGAGCTGGACAAAGCGGTGGACCTCTTGCGGGAAGCGGCAGAGGCCGACCCCGCAAGCCTGGGACCGCTCGAGACACTCGCGCGGGTTTACGAACAGACCGAAGACTGGGAGGAGCTCGTACGCACCAAGCTCCGCCGTCTCGAGGTGGCGAAGGGCGACGAGCGCTTCGACCTTCTGCTGCAGGTCGGCGATGTCGAATTCAGCAAGCTCAACGATCGCGCTCGCGCGGCCAGGACGTACGTTACGGCGCTCGAAGAGCGCCCCGACGACCGCAAGCTCCTCACGAAGCTGATGCAGCTTTATTCCGAGGAGAAAGACTGGGCGAACCTGGTCGAGGTGGTCTTGCGCCTGGCGGACTTCGTGGACGATCCAAAGCAGCGTGCGAAGTATCTGCACACCGCGGCCATCGTGAGCTCGCGGCAGCTCGGCGAGCTTGGTCAGGCGATCGCTTTCTATGACCGGGCGCTCGAGTTCGATCCGACGCTCGCGAGGGCGATGGGCGAGTCGATCGAATTGCGAAGGCAGACGGGCGACAACGAGGGTGTCGAGCGTTTGTTGCGGGCGCAGCTCGAACAGGCGAAGGAGACGCAGGACCGGTCGAAGATCGTCGAGATCCTGGACCAGCTCGGCGAGCTCTATCGCACTGCGCTCGACGAGCCCGAGCTGGCCATCGACGCATACGAAGCGGCGCAAGCGTTCGAGCCCGAAGGCAAGGAGCGCGGTGAGACTCTTGCCGAGCTTTACGCAAGCAACGTGACGCAATACCTCGACAAGGCCGTTCGAGCCCAAGCGCAAATTCTGCGACGCAATCCGTATCGCCTCGAGAGCTACAAACTCCTGCGCCGACTTTACACCGAGGCGCGAAAGCCGGACCCCGCGTGGTGCATCTGTCAGGCGCTCAGCGTGCTCAATCGGGCCGAGCCGGACGAGGAGCGCTTCTATCGCCGGCACAAGTCGGAGAGCGCGGCGGCGGCGCAGGCCGTTCTCGACGACGAGGACTGGACTCGTCGACTCGCCCACCCCGAGGCTGATCCGCTCCTCACGCGCGTCTTCGCCGCAATCCAACCGACGATCATCCGGGCGCGGACGCAGTCGCTCGAGTCGCTCGGGTACGACGAGCGCTACCGGATCGACCTGTCTGCCCAGCCGTATCCGGTGACGCAGACGCTCTACTACGTGCAAGGCGTCTTCGGCTTCGAGGCCCCCCCGGTGTTTCAGAATCCGAACGACCCCGCGGGGCTGGGATTCCTGCACGCGCACACCCCGGCGATCGTTCTCGGGCGCGCTGCATTCGAGAGCGAAGTGCCGACCCAATCCCTGGCCTTCGTGTGCGGCCGGCACGTGACGTACTTCCGCCCGGGGTACTACGTCCGGCATCTCGTGCCCACGGGCACCGGACTCAAGGCGTGGCTGTTCGCGGCGATCAAGCTGTGCGTCCCGCAGTTCCCCATTGCGCCCGAGCTCGAAGGGCAGGTCGACGAGGCCATGGCGCTGACGGCGCAGGACTTCCATGGGGTGCAGCGCGAAATGCTGGCGAGCACCGTGTCGAAGCTGCTTCAATCGGGTGGTGCGGTCGATCTCAAGAAATGGGTCACGGCGATCGACCTCACCGCCGACCGCGCGGGGTTCTTGCTCGCCCACGACCTTCAGATGGCGACGGATGTGATGCGCGCGACGGAAGAAGCGTCGAGCGTTCCTCCCAAGGAGCGCATCAAGGAAATCGTCCTGTTTAGCATCAGCGAGGAGTACCTGACGCTTCGAGAGAAGCTGGGCATCACCATCGAATCGTGATTGCGCGTCACTGGGTGCTGTCGGCTTCGCTCGTGGCGGCCTGCGGGAAGGATGCGTCCCCGGCGCAGCCGATCGTCCCGGCCGAGGATGCATCGGCGGCTGTCGTCGCGAGCGCGCCGCCCATCGT
>JALYHX010000760.1 GCA_030776305.1 Myxococcota bacterium | reverse complement strand
TACCGGTTCAATCCATGAAGTCAGCTATCTGCGTCTCCGCACGGCTGCTCACAGTCGTCCTCTCGCATGGAGTGATTGGCGGCTGTCTCAACTTCTCCCCCATCACCAGCATTCCGCTCGAGGAGGGTGGTGGAACTGCAGAGACAGGAGCGGATGGTGCGCCGGTTCAAACTGCGTGTCTGTCTTGCGCGAGCAAGGACTCGGATGCGGGAGGATGCGCCGCCGAATCCGCGCGGTGCGACACGTTTCCGGAGTGCCGGGCGACCACCCAGTGCGTGGTCAACCGTTGTTTTCCTCCGAGCGCCGACATCCTGCTGTGCCTCGGAGCATGCAAAGAGGATGGCGGGATCGCCGCTTCGCAGGGACCGGCCAACGAGGCGTTCGCGGCGTTTCTCCAATGCATGACGCAGCACTGTCAGGCCGTCTGCCTCCAATGATGTTCCCGGGTCAGCTGGCTGCGGACCGCGCTGACCCCTGACCCAGGGGTGGCCGAGAGTCCGGGGGTCGCCGCTTTGAGTACGGCCGAACGCCTCGGTGCTCTAGCGCCTGCCGCCGCCCCTATCGCCGCCGCGGTCTCGCGAAGGCGGTCCATCTCGGCGATCGCGGCCTGAGCGCGGCGGTCCGCCCCCTGTTTCGCGGGCTTGCAGCATTCGCTGTTTCGCCCGCTCGCCTTCCTCGCCCTCGGGCAAGGGTAGTAGCTCGCGGCGAGTGAGGCGGATCTTTCCGTCGCGGTCGACCGAAAGTACCTTCACCTCCACCACGTCGCCCTCCTTCATCACGTCGGTGACCTTGTCGACGCGGTGATGCGCCATTTCGGAGACGTGGAGCAAGCCATCGGTTCCGGGGAGGATCTCCACGAACGCGCCAAAGTCGGCAACGCGTGTCACCGCTCCCTTGTAGACCGCGCCGACCTCCGGCTCCGTCGTGAGCCCCTTGATGATGTCGAGCGCACGTTTGACTGCATCGCTGTCGCTCGACGCGACATTCACGGTTCCGTCGTCATCGACGTCGATGGCGACGCCAGTCTGATCGATGATCCCCTTGATGGTCTTCCCGCCGGGACCGATGATGAGCCGGATCTGGTCGGGTTTGACCTTGATCTGGGTGATGCGCGGCGCCCACTTGGACAGCTCCTGCCGCGGCTGGTCCAAAGTCGCCAACATCCTGTCGAGGATGAACAAGCGCGCCTCGCGTGCTTGCTCGAGCGCTTGAGCAAGCACATCGCGCGATAGACCGGCAATCTTGATGTCCATCTGGATTGCGGTGACGCCCTTCTTCGTCCCGCACACCTTGAAATCCATGTCGCCGAGGTGGTCCTCATCGCCAAGGATGTCGCTCAGGATGGCGATGCGTGTCTTGGATTCGGTGAGCGGCCCATCCGAGATGAGTCCCATCGCGATGCCGGCCACCGGCGCCTTGATGGGCACGCCCGCGTCCATCAAACTCAGAATACCGCCGCAAACGCTCGCCATCGACGAGCTTCCATTCGACTCGAGGATCTCGCTGACGACGCGAATCGTGTAGGGGAAGCGATCCTCATCGGGCATCACGCGAACGATTGCGCGTTCCGCCAGGGCACCGTGGCCAATCTCTCGTCTCCCCGGGCCGCGGAGAGGCTTGGTCTCGCCTGTGGAGTAAGGCGGGAAGTTGTAGTGGAGCATGAAGCGCTTCCACCGCTCGCCCGTGAGCGCGTCGATCTTCTGCTCGTCGCTCGACGTGCCGAGCGTCGCGGCGACGGCGGCTTGCGTCTCGCCACGCTGAAAAAGCGCTGAGCCGTGGGTGCGCGGCAAGATGCCGACCTCGCAAACAATTGGACGGATCGTCGTCATGTCGCGCCCGTCGATCCGCTTGCGTTGGCCGAGCACGTATTCGCGGACGACGTGGTATTTGCGCTCCTCGAACTCCTCTTTGACGAGCTTCTCGAGCTCGGCGAAGCGTTCCTTCCCGAGCTGCTGGCTCAGTGTTTCCGCGACCTTCGTCTTGGTCGCCTTGTACGCGTCGTATCGCGCCCGCTTCTCCTTGATGAGTGACGCCCGGAGGATCTCGTCGTCGCTGAGCGTCTTGATCGTCGCCGCCACTTCGGGGGGGAGCGTCTTCCTGACGAATTCTCTCTTCGGCTTGCCGACCGCGGCGCGCATGCGCTCGATGAGCTCGATGATGGGCTGGGCCGTCTTGTGGCCAAACATGAGCGCGTCGATGATGTCGTTCTCGGTGGCCTCGGCCGCACCACCCTCGACCATCACGATTGCGTCTTTCGAGCACGCGACGATGAGGTCGATGTCACCCTGGGCCTGTTGCTCGAACGTCGGATATGCGATGAACTCGCCATCCACGCGGGCCACGCGTACGGCCGCGGTGGGACCGTTCCAAGGGATGTCCGAGATGTGCAGGGCGGCGCTCGCTGCCGTCATTGCCAAGACGTCGGTTGGGTTGTCTTTGTCGCTGGACAAGACGGTGGCAATCACCTGCGTATCGTGTCGATATCCCTCGGGAAAGAGCGGACGGCTCGGACGATCGATGAGGCGCGATGTCAAGATCTCTTCGTCGCGCTGGCGCCCCTCGCGCTTGAAGAACCCCCCCGGAATCTTTCCCGCCGCGAAGGTCTTTTCGACGTAGTCGCAGGTCAGCGGGAAAAAATCGAGCCCCGGCCTTTCATCTCCGCTGACCGCCGTGACCAGCACGACGCTCTCGCCATACGTGACGAGGACGGAGCCGTGCGCTTGCTTGGCGAGGCGGCCAGTTTCAAGAACGAGTGGTTTGCCATGGACGACGACGGCTTCGCGGACGAATGACATTGGGGCTGGCGCTCCTCGGCGCGGTGCCGCATGCGCGCGGCGGGATACAGCCCGTACCGTCCGCCTTTGATCCTCGGTTCGTGCACGCCAGTCCCAGTTGGGAGGGTCGAGAGCCGTCCACAATCGCCGGTGCCGCATCGCGGCGTCTCGGCGTGACTGGTGCGCACGAATCGAAGAGCAAAAGGTCCGTAACGGGGGGCTTGGATGAGGTTTCCGGTGTTACTTGCGAAGGCTCAGGGCACCGACGACATTTTGGTACCGCCCGAGGCTGATGCGCTTCAAATAATCTAGCAAGCGACGGCGCTTGGACACCATCCGGAGCAGGCCCCGGCGCGAGTGGTGATCCTTGACGTGCGTCTTGAAATGCTCTGTCAAATAGGTGATTCGCTCCGTCAGGAGCGCGATCTGCACCTCCGGCGAACCGGTATCGTGATCGTGCGTGCGGAACTTGGTGACGACTTCGGCTTTTTTTTCGGTCGCGAGGGGCATCGGTTTGGCTGAGGGTGCTGAACTGAACTGAACTGAACTGAAACTGAGCGCGGCGCGGAGTATAGGCGCGCGTCCTGCTTCGTCAATTGCAGATCGCTACCTCAAAGGGGGCCTTGTTCGCATCAGCTTTCGTGGCCACCGTCCGGGATCGTGTTCATGGGCGAGCGCACCCCCATCCCCGTTGGCGGTTCGCTGCCGTAAGTGCCTTCCTCCGCGGTGCCCGTGAGCAAGTCATAGAGGTAGGGCGCGAACGTCCCGGCAACGAGCTCCTCGACAGCTTCGGCCGTGTCGAGCGCCAGCGCGGCCTCCGCGGCTCGTTCACAATCGCTCGTCGTCACACGTCGCAGCGCCTCTTTGATCTCCGGAATCGCCGCTGCCTCCATCGAGAGCTCGCGCATGCCCAACCCAACGAGCAGCACGGCGGCAAGCGGATCGCTCGCCATCGCGCCGCAGAGGGCGACGGGCACGTTGTGCACGGCCGCGGCGAGCGCAACTTGCCGGATCATCCGGAGGATCGCCGGGTGAAAAGGAGAGGCGAGCGGCGCGAGCGATCGGTTCCCGCGGTCGATCGCGAGCGTGTACTGAATGAGGTCATTGGTGCCAATGCTGAAAAACTCTGCCTCGCGGGCGAGCACGTCTGCCATGACCACCGCGCTGGGAACTTCGATCATGATGCCGAGAGGAATGTGCTTGGCCGCCTTGTGCCCTGCACTCTCGACCTCCTGCATTGCACGTCCGAGCAGCTTGCGGACTTCGCGAAGCTCCTGAACGGTGGCCACCATCGGCACCATGATGTGCAGGTCGCCGTGAGCGCTTGCTCGGACCATCGCTCGCAGCTGAGTAAGAAAGACGTCCGGTCGCGACAGCGCGAGGCGCACCGCGCGCAAGCCGAGCGCAGGGTTCATCTCGGCAGGGAGCTGGAAGCTCGACGCGAACTTGTCACCGCCGATATCGAACGTGCGCAAAGTCACGGGGCGAGGGGCGACTGCTTCGACGACGGCGCGGTACAGCTCGTATTGTTCGAGCTCGGTCGGCATCGTCTTCCGGTCGATGTAGATGAACTCCGTGCGATAGAGGCCGATCCCCTCGGCGCCGTGATCGAGGGCCAGGATCGCCTCGGCCGGCAACTCGACGTTCGCCTTGAGGCTGACCGGTTCGCCGTCGCGGGTGACACATGGCTGGTTGCGCGCGCTGAGCAGCCCGCGCGCGAACGCCAGATGCCGTGCGCCCCTGCCGTGCGCTTCCTCGATGGTCATGTCGCTCGGATTGACCACGATTTCGCCGCGTAGCCCGTCGACGATGACCAGGTCACCCGTGCGAATGATCGACAGCGCATCTCCGGCCCCCACGACCGCCGGAATTTCCAGGGCCCGGGCCATGATCGCGGTGTGGCTCGTACGCGTGCCGATCTCGGTGATGAAGGCGATGACGGGTTCGCGGACCATACCTGCCGTGTCGGCAGGGGAGAGGTCGCGCGCGACGACAACCATGGGCTGGTCCAGTCTCGGCACGATCTGCTTGGTGTCTCCCGTCAGCTCCCGAAGAAGGCGATCGCAGACGAACTCGACGTCGTGCCTCCTCTCGACGATGTACGCGTCGCGGTCGGTCGCGTCTGCAGGGCCGAACATCTTGGCGATCTCGTCGCACGCTTGCGCGACCGCCCACTCGGCGCCTTTCTTCTCGTCACGGATCTTGACCTCGACACGCTCGAGGAGCATCGGGTCGCCGATCATCGTCAAATACGCGTCGAGAATCGCGCTCGTCTCGAGAGGCCCGGCGGGAAGACTCGCGCTCACTTCCCGCACGTGACGCTTGGCGTCCTCCACCGCCTGTTTGAGGCGCGCAATTTCGGCGTCGATCTGGGCGGTCGCGATGTGTCGCCGCGCGTAGGCGGCCTTGGTGTCACCCACAACGAGCGCCGGACCGACGGCAACCCCAGGGCTACCAGCGATCCCCTTGAGCAGCACGCCGTGGGGCATGCTGGTATCATTCGGGGGTGGACGCGTTCCACCGGGGGGGACGGGTGTGCGTTCGCTCACTTGGGTTCTCCGAAGCGGCCGGCGATCAGTTCACCCAGCGCCCGAACGCACTCGGCCGCGCGCTCGCCGTTGGCCCGCACCTCGAGCACGGTCCCCTTCGATCCGCAAAGGAGCAGCACTCCCATCACGCTTTTGCCGTTGGCGCTCTGATCGTCGCGCGCAATCTCGACATCGCACGGATACTTGGACGCGAGCTGCACGAGCTTCGTGGCAGCACGGGCGTGCAAGCCCAGCTGATTTACGATCATGAAGCTGCCCGTGGCTTGCTCTGCGGTGTTCACGGCCGCCCCCCGCCGTTGTTGCGCGGCACGGGCGGTGGTGGCGACGACGCTCCTTTGAGCTCGAGCGCGCTCGAACGCTCGTCGCCATCACCGGAGCCGATTGTCTGTCGCGCGGTATCGTCGAGCGCGGCGACGTCACCCCGGTGCACGTCGCGGTGCATGACCACGATCCGATCGCCCGATGGGGAGAGCTGGCGCGCGAGGGCGGAGGCGATGGCGACCGAACGATGACCACCCCCGGTGCAGCCGATTGCAATGGTCAGATAGCTCTTTCCTTCCCGCTCGTACTTGGGCATGACGTACTCGAGTAGCGCCAGCGTGTGCCGGAGCAACTCTTTTGTCTCCTCACCGTCGACCACGAATCGTGCGACCGCGTCGTCCAGTCCAGTCAGCGGCTTGAGCTCCGCGACGAAATATGGATTGTCCAGGAATCGGACGTCGAAAACGAGGTCCGCGTCGACGGGTGTCCCGTATTTGAAGCCGAACGAAACGATTCTCGTCGCCATACGCGCCGCGCCGCCGGAGGCTGGACCGAAGTGCGCGACGAGCACCCGCCGCAGCTCGTGGACGCTCATGTTCGTCGTGTCGATGATTCGCGTGGCCCGCGCTCGCAACGGCGCCAAACGTTCGCGCTCCACGCGTACCCCGTCGAGCACGGCCAATGCGTCGCCCCGGCCAGTCCCTTCCGCCGCCGCATGACCATTCTCAGCCGAAAGCGGGTGGGGCCGGCGTGTCTCGCTGAAGCGACGCAGCAGCGTTTCGTCGCTCGCGTCGAGGAACAGCACCTGAAGATCCCGCTGACCTCCGGCCTCGAGCAGCTGCAGGACGCTGCCCACCTCACCGAGGAACGCGCGCACGCGTGCGTCGATTCCGAGCGCCATTCGGCTCATCCCGCCCCGCTCACACAAGGAGACGGCTTGCGGCGCGAGTATCGTCGGCAGGTTGTCGACGCAGAAAAACCCGAGGTCTTCGAGCGCGTGCAGCGCTTGCGTCTTGCCCGCACCAGAAAGGCCCGAGATGACGACCACCGTCGGGTGCGCGCTTTCGTTCACGGTGCCCCCCCTCCTTTTTCCGGACCTTCGTCCTCGGAAGGGCGTCGCACAGCCGGGACCCAGGCGGAGCTTTCGGTGCCGCTGGCATGCGGCGGGAGCGACGACCACGACGCCGGGGGCTTCGCTGGCGTCGTCGGGACCGGCGAGACGAAGGTAGCCGGGTCTTGCTCGATCGCGGGGCGCGTCACCATGTGCGCCTCGATCCTGTCGAGGAATTCATGTGCCGTCTGGCGGCCGTCACGGCGGAGAAGCTCGTTGCGTGCAGCCAGTTCGATGATGCTGCCCATGTCGCGGCCGGGACGCACAGGGACGCGCAGCTCGCGAATTGGAGTCCCGAGGATCGCGTGGAACCGCTCCTCGACACCGAGCCGGTCAAACTCCTCCTTGTCGTTCCACTCGCACAGGCGCACGCACAGATCGATTTGCTTGCGCTCGCCGACCGCCGTGATGCCGAAGAGTTCGCGGATGTCGAGCACACCCAGTCCCCGGATCTCGATGTGGTGTCGCAACAGATCGGCCGGTCGACCAAAAATCGTCCCGGGAGGACGCCAGTCGCAACGAACGACATCGTCGGCGATGAGCCGGTGACCGCGCATCACGAGTTCGAGCGCACACTCGCTCTTGCCGATGCCGCTCTTGCCGGCGAGCAGAATACCGATACCGTGGACGTCCACGAGGACCCCGTGAAGCTGGGTCTGGGGTGCAAGCCGGTCGTCGAGCACCGCGTGGAGCGCATTGATGGTGCGGCTCGATCGGGCGCCTGTGACGAAAAACGGCGTGCTCGTCGCTTCGGCCGCGGCAATGAACGCGCGCGGAGGGTCGTGCCCCCCCGAGACGATGACGCAAGAAAGTCCGAGTGAGAAGAAGCCGCGCGCTGCGACGCTCCGAGCCTCGCTGTCCAGCGAGTCGAGATACGAGAGCTCCGTTTCCCCGAGGACCTGCACGCGGGTCGGCACGACGCCGTGAAAGTGCCCCGCGAGCGCGAGGCCATTCTTCTGCACCCGCGGGTGCCTAAGGGGCCGGTCGAGTCCGGGCTCTCCTCCCAGGCGGCGCAGGCGGATGGCGAGTTGCGGATCATCGACGAGCTGGCGCACGGTCAGCTCGGGGATCGTCAAGCCGCTCGTACCGGCGCCATGGCTCTGCTGGGACATCGTCATCTCCCAGCGGTCGGCAATGCGCGGATCATGGGCGCTCCCCCTCCTCGGCCACGATGAGATCATACGCCTCTCGCGCGTCCGCTGCGGACACGAGCCGGTCGCGGAACGTCTTGTTGCGCAAGAGACGCGAGACGCGGGCAAGCGTCTTGAGATGTTCGCCCGTCGCGCGCTTGGGTCCGATGACCGCGAAGAGGATGGTGACCGCGAGTCCATCGATTGCAACGAATTCGACGCCCTCGGGAACGATGAGGAGCGTCGCGTATTGGGTCTGCAGTTGCGCAAGGGCACCGTGTGGGATCGCGACCCCCTCGCCGATGCCGGTCGATTGCAACTGCTCACGCTCCGAGAGCACGCGCTCCACCTCGTGCACGTCGACGCGCCCCCCGGAGGCAAGCATCTGCGCGAGTTGTTTGATTACCGCGGCTTTGTCGATGGACTGTGCTCCGCCCGCGTTGTGGCGGATCGCCACTCGCTCTTGTGCGAGGAGTTCGATGAGACGCATTGTCGGGAGAGCCTCGACCAGACTCTAGACCGAGATCGCCGGCCCTCGCACGGATCCTTCGCAGGTCCGTCCGTCATTCTTCGAAGAAGTAGGGCAAGAGGTGCTCGGAAGCCCTCTCGCCTCCTTTTCGCTTGCCGGTCACGGACTCCTTCGCGGAGCGGATCTGACGCTCGATTTTGTCGCACACTTTGTCGATCGACGCGTACATGTCCTCGCTGGTCTCATGGGCGTGCAGGTGCGCATGTCCCGCGTGGATGTCGACCTCGACGCTGTGGAGCCGCTCCTGCTGACAGCTCAGGGTCACTTGGGCCTTCATCATCGGGCCCCGCAGAAACCGTTGTAACCGAGCTATCTTTTCAGTCGCATAGCCTTTGACCGCGTCGCTGGCGTCCATGTGACGAAAGGTGATCGTGATGTTCATGAGGGCGCGCCTCCCGGCTCAGCGTGAATCCGCTCTTCGGAAGCTTCTACGGATAAGTGCAACGCGCTGTTCCCGCATTGTTTCCACAAAAGATCCATACCACCGGTCTCAGCGCGAGGCTTGTGGTTTGCGCGACCGGCGCCCAGCGGTTTGCGATCGCCGGCGGGAGGCGCCGTGACCCATTGCAGCAGGCCAGCCGCTTAGAACAGCTTCTTGCGTTTGCTCGACGACAGGATGCCGAGCATCTCGCGGTACTTGGCGACCGTCCGGCGGGCAATTTGAATGCCATCGCGCTTGGCCAAAAGCTCGACGATTTGCTGGTCGGACAAGGGGTTAATCTTGTCCTCATCGTCGATGATCTTCTTGATCGCCTGCTTGACGCTTTCGCTCGCGATGTCTTCGTCCGCGACCCGTCGGATGGAGGAATTGAAAAAGTACTTGAGCTCGAACAATCCCTGCGGCGTGTGCACGTATTTGTTCGTCGTGACGCGGCTGATCGTCGACTCATGCATACCCACGGTCTCGGCGACGTCGCGCAGGATCATCGGCTTGAGGTGAGCGACCCCCTTCTCGAAGAAATCGCGCTGCTTTTCGATGATACATTCGGTGACCCGAATGATGGTCTTTCGCCGCTGTTCGATCGCACGAATCAGCCACTGCGCATTGCGTAACTTCTCACCGATGAACTCTTTCGCCTGCGGATCTTTGAGCAGCTGGCGGGTCAGCGACTCGTTGATGTAAAGGCGCTGTACGCCGCGGTCATTGTCGGTCACGACGAACTTGTCGCGATCCTTGATGACGTAGACATCCGGCGTGATGGCGATCGTCTTGTCGTCGGTTTCTGTGTAGTTCCGCGCCGGTCGGCTCTCAAGCTTCTGGATTTGCTTGACCGCCTCGTAAACCTCGTCGAGCGTGATCTTGAGGTCACGAGCGATGGCGGGGTAGTTGTGTTTTTCGAGGTTGTGAAGGTGCTTGTCGATGATCTCGAGCTCGAGATCGTCGTACCCGTAGACCTCCGCCTGAACGTGCAGACACTCTTGTAGCGACCGCGCACACACGCCGACAGGCTCCCACTCCTGCATCTCGCGCAGTACGCACTCCGCGTCCTCTGGGTCGATCGGCACTTCGCGAGCAAGATCCTCAATCGTTAGGTCCGGGGTCTTTTCCCCTGCGTCCGCGTCGCGCTCCGTCCCCTTGAGGTCCAGAAACCCGTTGTCGTCGATGTTCCCGATGACGAGCTCTGCGAATTTCTTTTCGGTGTCCGTGAAATCGCTCATCTGAAGCTGCCACCGCAGATGGTCGACCAGCGACTGACCCTTGGTCAGGCTCTGTTCGATGGGAGGAAGTTCCTCGAATCCCCCTCGATTCGTCGGCAGAGCCTGCTGGAGGGTGCGGTTTTCGAGGAATTGTTCCCAGTCGATGTCTTGGACTTGCTTCTCCTCGGTGCGCTTTCCGAGATCGGATACGTCCAGCTTCTCGGCGGCAAGCGCGGGAGAGTCCGGGGCGGGGGGGTCGACGACCCCCACATCGCCGTTCTTGCCGTCGCCATTGGCGCGGGCACGTGGGTCAACTTCCTCGTCGGCAAGCACGGGGTTCGCATCCAGCTCCTTGCGAATCTCGTCGATGAGTTCCAGCCGGGAGAGCTGAAGCAGGCGGATCGCCTGCTGGAGCTGTGGCGTCATCACAAGTTGCTGACTGAGCTTGAGC
>JALYHX010000759.1 GCA_030776305.1 Myxococcota bacterium | reverse complement strand
CAGCAAAATCCGAGGGGCGCGTGGCGCCCTTTGAGACCGACTTGGTACCGCCGCTTGCAAAGCAAGCGCCAGCGAAGCTGGGCCCATCACTTATGTTATGGGGCGGTGTACTAAGAGTAATCTTTCTCCATCCGCTCCTGGTCCTCTTTGCAGCGAATGCAAAGCGTCGTCTCGGGGCGGGCCTCGAGGCGTTTCACCGAGATCTCCTCCCCACACTCTTCGCAGACGCCGAACGTTCCATCGTCGATCTTCTTGATCGCCTTCTCGATCTTGTCGAGGAAGCTCTTTTCGCGACCGCGCAGTCGAAAGGTGAACGACTGCAAATATTCACTCGACGCGAGGTCCATCTCATCGGGCAAATCGTCAGTATCGAGCGCCATGTCTTGCTCGAGCGTCTGCTTCGCCTTCTTCAGGATCTCATCGCGCTTGTCGGTGAGCAGCGTCTTGAATTTCTTGAGGGTGGCCTTGTTCACTCGGTCGCTCCACTTCGTGGAGCTCCCTCGTGGACCTCCGCGGATTCCATCCAGCAGGCTGGACTCCGTCCGCTCCGGTTCACTCGGTGAGCTTCAATTGGGGTGGCAGTTCTTTGTCGTTCCTTGTTGCGTAGCCAGTCACCGTCCCTTGGGGGGGCCGGAGACGTTAAACACCCGTCGCCCCCTCGTCAATGAGCAAGAGTGCGAGGACTATGGAACCGCGCAAACGACGGAACCGCTTTCCGGCACAAGCTGCGAGAGGTATGGATAGCCATGACGCACGAGGCCATTCGTGTCGGAATCGACGAAAATGGCTTGGGGCCGCGCCTCGGGCCGCTCGTCGTGACGGCGATCGTGGCGCGCGTCGTGGATGGCGGGCACAAGCGCGTGCATACCCGACCTCGAGGTGGGCTCCGCACCCGGCTCGGCGATTCGAAGCGCCTCGTCGCCTACGGTGACAGTTCGCTCGGAGAGGCTTGGGCGCGCGCCATCGTTGGGCGAATGGGACACCGGGAGCCCGACGAACCCGAAGGACTCGTTCGCCTGCTCTCGCTGGATGATGCCGAGACACTGCGGTCCCCGTGCCCCAGCGACCATATCGAGCAGTGCTGGGGGAAAGCGGGCGAAGCGTTTGCGGCCGAACCGAAACTACTTTCTGAAGTATCCCGCGACCTCGACAGACTCGCTCAGCAGGGCGTGACCGTGCTTCGGGCGGCATGCGTCGTGACCTGCACGCGACGACTGAACGATGGAATTGCCCATGGCTTCACGCGCTTTCACGCCGACCTCCACGCCATGGAGCGCTTGGCGCTCGACGCGCGCGCGCGGGCCGGCACCGATGTCATCGCGACGTGCGGCAAGGTCGGCGGCTTCGACTATTATCCTGCAGCGTTCGGACCTATGAACGGACGGTTGCATGCGGTCGCAGAAGAAGGGCGAGCGCGCAGCGAGTATTCCGTTCCAGGTCTCGGGGTCATCGCGTTCGTGCGCGACGCAGAGGACAAGAACCTGCTCGTCGGTATGGCGTCGCTCGTCGGCAAGTGGGTGCGCGACCTCTTGATGTCGCGCATCGTCCGTTACCACCGCGCTCAGAGCCCGGACCTGCCCGACGCGAGCGGCTACCACGACCCCGTGACCACTCGTTTCGTCGAAGCGTCGCGACTCGCGCGCAAGCGCGGAGCCTTGCCCGATGAGTGCTTCGAGCGGCGTGCATGGGGCAACTCGTAGACGGCCTCTCTGGGCGTCGAAGTCACTTCGCCGCCGCGAGCCACTCCGTGAGCTTCTGAAGCTTCTCGTCCTTCGTCAGCTTGAGGGGCGCTTGCCGCTCCAAGGGCGTCGAGGGATCGAGCACGAGCTCCTCGTCGCCGACGGCAGCCATGAGGCTCCCCTTGCGCGCGACCACGTATTCCGCTTTTGCGCGGTCGGGCGCCTCCTGTAGGAACAAATGCACCGCCTCGTCGCCGAGACCCTTGATCGAGGCGGCCCCCGGCCTGAGTCTGAAGGCGCGGAACGTTTCCTTTGCGCCGTCGGCATCCAGCCGCACGACCGCAAGGTCGCGCCAACGCTTGTCGCCATCGCGGTAGTAACCTACCGCCGCTGGACCAACCCCGCTCAAGCCGAGCGCGTCCCTTGGATAGTAGGCAATGCCCAGTGGGAGGCGAGACGGGACGGGAAGCACCGTGGCAGCAGCGGGCAAGCCGCTGCCTCCCGGCAATCTGCCACCGATATCCTTCGCGATCGCGCCCGTCGATTGTTCATTCGCTCGCGACATGTCTGCCGGCGTCATCTTCGTGTCCTCGGTCACGAAGGTCAGCTCAACGAGGTACTGCCCGCGCCACACGTAGGCGTTGCTGCTGCTCGTCGCGGCCGCCGCGCCTGCCGCCATCGGCTTGACGCTCGCGCGTGCGGGATCGCCGTCCGCCACGACGCGCTTCGTGAACATGGCGTACGCGCCATCCTGCGTCGCAAACCGAGAGAGGTTCACTTCGACGCTGTTCGGAGCACCATTTCCGTCGACATAGCGGGCGACGACGACCCGCTCGAGGCCGAAGCTCTTGTACACTTCGCACTCGCCATCGAACGCGGTCGTGCATACCTCGTCCATCGAGAGCTTCGCCTTGTCGCCATACGTTTTTGGCTCGCTCTGCGGATCGAGACAATACGGGCGACCGTCGGCGCGCTCGATGAGGCGAGGAAAGAACGGCGCGCTGATTGCGTCGGTATCCAGTCCACCCCCTTCGGCGCACAGGTCGGCATGTGCCGAAGCGATGGATGTGGGTGGCGGCGGCGGTCGATCGTCCCGCGCGTCGCCCTTCTTGTCGCACGCGCCGAGGGTGACGAAGAGGGTAAGCGCGGCGAACGCAAATCGGTGTGGACGCATGGCGGGCGGGCCTCGCGGCGCCGTGTAGCACGACCGCATGTCGGACGTCTCGCATGGCTCTCGAGGTTCTCGGTGGCGCCTCCAGACGCCTTCCGGGCCGACCACGCGTCGCGACTCCCTGAAGCTCGCGCTGGTCCGCACGTTTTGCAAGGCACTTGAAATCGTTGCTACTCCCGCTGCCCGTCCCGCCGCGCAAGTGCACGTACTACGGTGGGCGCCGCGCCGAGCGCCCACCCGGTTCGGGGGCACGACGCTTGCTCGTGCAGTTGCGGTGGCGGTGGGCATGGTAGTCGTTGCGCGCGTAACCTCGGACCGGAGACGACGAGGGGGCTTCTCGCTCATCGAGTTGCTCGTCGTCGTCATCATCATCGGCGTCATTGCCGCTCTGGCCATCCCGACGATGTCGGTCTTGCGCCTGGATAGCCATGCTTACGAGGACGCGGGGGCGATCATGCAACTCTTCCGGTCAGCACGTACACGAGCCATCGCCCGCGGGGGTGCGGTGCTCGTCACGATGACTGCCAGCGGGGTGGCCGACCGCGGAACCTTCATGATGTACGAGGCAGTCGCCGCGAACCCGGGGACGGCCGGAAATACGGGCCTCAACCGCACGCCTGTGGCCACTTGCAAAACGCCCACGGCCTGGCCGCCTCTCAACGCCGGAAACACGGGCATCGTCTTCATCGACGGCGTGAACCTCAACGGCCTCATCGAGGTCCAGGCCGACATCCAAACCCAAATGTTCATTTACACGAGCCCGGCGAACGCCACCGCAAACGCGATTGGGGCGGGCGCCAACATCTGCTGGACGCCTCTCGGCCGCTCCTACATCGCGCTGGGCGCGCCAAGCGCGACGATGTTCAATGGAATGCTGCCGACCGTAAGCCCCCTCGAATTGCGAGTCCACCGCACGGGCGGCGGGACCTATCGCAGCGTGCTCATTCCACCGAACGGAATGGCGCGCGTTTTCTCGCACGTCTGATTGACCGACCCGATGAGTCGCCTACTCCCTTTGGATGATCGCTCGGTCGCAGCGCGCGGCTATACGGCCGTCGAAGTGATGATGGCGATCACCGTCATGGCGGTCGGCTCGGCGGCCGTCATCAGCATGCAGAAGGCGAGCATCCAGGGGAACCTCGATGCGCGAAAGACGGACGTTGCCAATTCGATCGCACGCCTATGGGTCGAGCGCATCAGGCGCGACGCGATGCAGTGGACGCAGCCGGGCCCCTCGTTCCCCGTCGCACCTCCCGGCAACATCGCCACGGCAGCGATCCTGAACTTCGGCGTCAACAACGCCGGAACATGGTTTCTGCCGAACCAGTACCTCGCCGCGACCCCGCCGATGAGCCCAGGCTTCGACATACTGGGCAGGGATTTGCCGCTCGCCGACATGACCCCTTCGACCACTCCGTTCGTAGCGGGCGCCCTCTTCTGCACGAACATTCGAATGACATGGCTTTCGGTGAACGAATTGATTCGCGTCGACGTGCGTGTCCTCTGGCCGCGCGGCGTAGGGAACGTCGTCCCAGCGGGCGGCGTCTGCGCCAATGCCGTGGCGACGAGCAACGCGCCGAATCCGCTCGTCTTTCACTCGATTTACGTCACCACCGCCGTCAGGGGGAATCCGCAATGACGCGGCGAAACACGGCGCAGGGGGGGTTCACGCTGATCGAGCTGACCATCGCGCTCGTGGCGGGCCTCATCGTTGCGCTGGGAATCGTAGGACTGTCGAAAGAGGCAACGCGTACGTTCCACGAGGAGGTAAGAAACTCGGCCGCCGAGTCCACGCTGCGCACCGCGCTCGACCGGCTGCGCGCCGACCTGCAACGCGCAGGTTACATGAGCACGGCCAACATCCTGGCCGATCTGCGGATCGCGAGAGCGCCTGGAGACGCGAGCAACGTTGCGCGCGTGAACCCCGCGATGGGAGGCATCCTCGATCTCGCGGGGATCCACCTGATCACCGGGGGGTCGCTCGCGAACACGCCGCTGTCCCTGCAGCAACAGCCGACGAATCTCTCGCCCGACGCGCTCGAAATCGCCGGGAACATGACGTCGACCGAGCAGTTCGAAATTCAAACCGTCCAGCCCCTCGGAGCGTGCCAGCGGCTGATTCTGTCGGCCAACTCGACGGCCCTCTACCGCATCAACGCGCTCGGTGGTGCCACGCCTCAGGGGAGCGAATTGAACAACGTGTTCCAGCCCTACCCCGGATTCCAATACATCGTGCGGCTCTACGACGACACCGGACGCTCTCAGTATCTGCCGACGTGTGATGAAACGCCGATGGCGGGATTCATTGCAGGCGTCCCCTATGTCGACGTCGACATCACCGGAGGCGCGATTCTTACGCCTCAGGTGACGAGGGGTCAGGGTGGCATCACGGACACTCCGGGGGGCCGCGCTTGGGTCAACCCCGTGCAGATCGTGCGGTGGGAAATCACCAGCGCCGCGAACGAGCCAGCGCAGTATCAGAATGCGTTGGCGACGCAGCCACTGGCACCCGGCACGCAGGACGCGACCAAGTACGACCTCGTTCGGTCGTACGTCGACGCGAAGGCTGGCCTCCCGATCCCCGGAACGATGGAGGTCATTGCCGAATACGCGGTCGACCTGAAGTTCGCATTTTCGGTGGACAACGCAGCCGGGGTCACGGGCCAGACGCCGGTCATGGTGACGTACGGATTCGATCAGGGCGCGACCAACCAAACTTGGGCGGCCGATCTCACGACCACTCCCGGGAGCCGGCCGCAGCGGATTCGGATTGTGCGCGCTCGTGTCGCGACCCGAGCTGCGCAGCCGGACCGTTCTGTGAACGTTGCGGTGAACAATTACGGCACCGATGCGTTCATCTACCGTTACTGCATCGCTCCAGGCGGATGTACTGCAGGCGCGCTCCAATGGGCGCGCGCGCGCACCCTCACAACCGAAGTGTCGCTTCCAAATCAAGCGGGGAGCTTCTTTTGATGGATCCACTCGCTATCGCCAAGAGGAATGCTCGGGCGCGATGCGCGCAGGACGGGGCCGCGATGTTCATCGTCGCGATGACGCTTGC
>JALYHX010000758.1 GCA_030776305.1 Myxococcota bacterium | reverse complement strand
GCTGTAACCCATCAGGACTTGCAAGTACTGCGGCAAGAGGACCGTGGATCCAAAGAGCGCGACGCCGAGCATCAGCATCATGCCATTGGCCACCGCGAAGCTTCGCCTTCTGAACATTTTCAGATCGACGATTGGATTTTCGTGGTTGTACTCCCAAAAAACGAACGACACGAGACACACAGTGGCGACGAGCGTGAATCCGGTGATGAACGACGAGTGGAACCAGTCTTCCTCTTGGCCCTTGTCGAGCACGACCTCCAGACATCCCAGCCCCGTCGCAATGAGGCCCAGCCCGATCCAGTCGACCCCCCCCGTGCGCTCGCGCGCATCGCGCAAATGCGGTGGGTCCGACACCACGCGATTGGTGAAAAAGAGCGACGCGATGCCAACGGGGATATTGATGAAGAATACCCATCGCCAACTGAAATTGTCGGTAATGAAGCCGCCGAGCGTCGGCCCAATCGCGGGAGCGAGGACGACGGCCATGCCGTAGACGGCCATGGCCATTCCGCGTTTGGCTGGCGGAAACGTATCCGCGAGGATGGCCTGTTCGCTCGGTCCAAGGCCGCCGCCGCCAATGCCCTGCAGGACGCGAAAAAAGATGAGACTACCCAGCGTCGGGGCCATGCCGCACATGAACGACGAGATCGTGAAAACGGCGACACAGATCATGTAGAAGCGCTTGCGGCCGATCTTGCTGGAGATCCAACCGCTGATCGGCAGAACGATCGCGTTCGAAACGAGGTAGGAAGTGAGCACCCACGTGCTCTCGTCCTGGCTCACGGAGAGGTTGCCCGCGATGTGTGGGAGCGACACGTTGGCGATGCTCGTATCGAGGATCTCCATGAACGTCGCCATCGTAACGACGAGCGCGATGAGCCAAGGATTTCGGCCCCCCGTCCAGCCGGTGACGAAGTAATCGGGCGGTCCGGGCGCTGCGGCAGGGCGGCCTGCGACCGTCGCGCTCGGCGCCCCCGAGCTCATCGCACGGTCACTCGCGGTCCTGCACTCATGCCGATGCGAAGCCGATCCGTCCCGGTCTGGCCCGGGTTGATGCGGATACGTACGGGAATGCGCTGCACGACTTTTACATAGTTCCCCGAGGCATTCTCAGGGGGCAGAACGCTCAGGCGCGACCCCGTCGCCCCTCCGATGCTTTCGACCGCTCCCATCAAGTCGAGGTTCAGCGAATCGATGTGCACGGTCGCGGGCTGCCCCGGCTGGATGTGCTCGAGCTGCGTCTCGCGGTAGTTCGCAGTGATCCAGAGCGAGTCGATTTGCGAGATCGCAACGACCTGTTGGCCGGGTGCGACATGATCTCCCACGGCAATGGCTTTCTTCGCGACGAGCCCGGACACGGGCGCAATCACCTTCGCGTACGAGAGATTTCTCTCGGCTTGCGCGAGCTGCGCCTTTGCCAGGTCGAGCGCCGCCTGACGATACGAGACTGAGGCTTGCCGCGTGGCGACCTGACGTGGGCCGTTCGACGTGGTCTCGACGAGGCGACTCTGCAGGGCGACGATCTGCGCCTGGTGCTGCCTGACGCGGTCTTTCGCGGCGGCGAGCGATTCGGTGAGCGCGACGAGGCTGGCCGCCGACGCCATCGCGCCGTTGACGTGCAGATCGTAATCGGCCTGAGATATCGCGCCCTGGACGATCAACTTCTCCGCCCTCTGGCGTTCGAGCTGCGCCGTTTGATCGTTGGCCTTGGCCTGGGCGAGTTGCGCGGTGATTTGGTCGAGCTCTTTGCGTGCAGCCGAAAGGCCCGCTTGGGCTGCCGCGAGGTCGGATTGCGCCGACGAGAGCGCGCTCCGGTTCGACGCGACCACGATCGGAACGCCCGGATCCTCTCCCTCGAGCTGCGCTTGGGCCTGAGCGACCTGCGCGTTCGCCTCGGCGACCGCGATTTGCAGGTCCGATGGGTCAATCTCGGCCAACACGTCCCCCGCCTTGACCGGTTGATTCTCTGCGACGTAGACGGCATTCACGCTGCCGCTGACCCGCGGGCTCACGTTGCTGATGCTGCCGTCCACCTGCGCGTCGTCGGTGTCCTCGAAGTGCCGGGCGCGCAGCCAGTACAGGAGTGCCGCCACGACGACCAGGAGCACGACGCCGATCACGATGAGGCGGCGGCCCGATCCCCTGGAGGCGGCCTGGATGGTCGGCGGGGCAGTGGTTGCAGCGGGAAGCGATTGTTGGGCCATCAGGAGGGGGAACGATCCTAGTCTCAAACGATGACCTTTCGGATGCGCCGGATGCCCACTGCGTTACGGGGCAGCCAGCCGTCCCGGCGCGTGGTAAGCC
>JALYHX010000757.1 GCA_030776305.1 Myxococcota bacterium | reverse complement strand
GGGTTTGGGGGCGGTGGCGGTTCCTCTGGCGGCGGCGGTTCGAGCGGGAGCTATTGAGGCCGCCGGGATCGTTGACCACATCGAGCCGGCTTGCGAGAAGCCACCATGACCCACGATGAACCTTCGGTGGCCCCGCCGCCGCGCTTCGATCTCGGCGGGCAAGTCGCGCTGGTCACCGGTGCAGCCCAGGGAATCGGTCGAGCGTGCGCGGTCGCCCTTGCCCAGTGCGGCGCAGATGTGGCCCTCGGCTTACGCGATGCGCGCACCGGCGGGTCAGCCATCGAGATCATTCGTGGTCTCGGTAGAGCAGCGCTTCCTTTGCAGATGGACGTGACGCGTCCGTTGGAAATCACTGCCTCGGTCACCGAAGCACTGAGACATTTCGGTCGCATCGACATTCTCGTGAACAATGCTGGCATCGGCCCTCCGGGAGCGGCGGAGCTTGTCCGCGAGGAGGACTTCGACCAGACGCTTGCGGTCAACCTCAAAGGGACCTTCTTCACGAGCCAGCACGTCGGTCGGACGATGATCCAGCGGCGAAGCGGAAAGATCGTCAACCTCAGCTCTCAAGCGGGATTCGTCGCGCTCCCCGGCGAATCGGTCTATGGCATGACCAAAGCCGCCATTGCTCACCTGACCAAGTGCCTCGCCGTCGAGTGGGCGCCCTACGGAATCAATGTCAACGCGGTCGCTCCGACCTTCATTCGGACTCCTGGCACCGTCAAGTGGCTGCAAGACGACGCGTTCCGAAAAGACCTGCTCGGTCGCCTTCCCTTGGGACGCATCGGCGATCCGGTCGACGTCGCCGGTGCAGTCGTCTTCCTGTCATCGCCGGCTGCGTCGCTCGTGACGGGTGCGACGCTCCTGGTCGACGGAGGGTGGACCGCGCGATGACGTTTCCCCGCTACGAGCCTGGTCGGCCTCGACCCTCGCAAAGGGCTTCAAGGTTCGGCCGTTCCGTTACACGTTGAGGACCCGTTGGCGGGGGCCCCCGCAGCGCTGCGCGCGGGGATCTCGCCGACGGCGAGTTTGTCTTCACCGGCTGTGGGGATGCTCCTGCCCCCCGTCATGTGGTCGAGCATCCCCGAGAGCGGGCGCGTCGTTGCGCTTTCTCGACTCGCCGCCTGTTCCGCATACAGTCTATGCACGTCTTGCCGCGCCGAGAATCGAAGCGGCCTTCGCGTCCACGCGCCGAAGCAGCTCGACGCTGCGTTGGAGAGCGGCTCGCCAGCCCCTGCCACGGCCCTCTGCGTCCGACAGCGCGATCCGCAGGTCGCCGGGGCGCAGCTCTTCGAGGGCGAGCAGCACTTGCGCGGCCTGTGCGACGTCCTTGCGCGACTTAGCCTGAAACGCAGCCACGCGGTTCTGAGCGACCAGCAGCTTGTGCACCGCGAACCGCGCCGGGTGCGGTACGTTCACCAGGACGCCGCCGCCATCGATCACCGCAGCCGCCTGAGTCTCCTCGAGGATGTAGTCTAGGAACCGCAGCGGCGTCGCCGAGGCGTTCAGGCGGGCGATCTCGACGGGAGCGGTCCCACCGCCGCGCGCGGGCGTCACGAGGTCGACGCGAAGAGCATGGCCCCGCACCTTGAACGAGGTGGACGGCGCGCGCGTTGAGAGTCCGGGTACCGGCAAGAACCCCATCCCGAGTGCCTCGAGCACGGCAGGCAGGTCGGAGCGCAGCTCGGGGACAGCGACCTCGAGCGTGCGCTCGGCCGCGATGTCCACGTCCGCGGTGCGCGACGACGCGCCGGTCCAGCGGACCCCCAACAGGTTGCTGAGTACTACAAATGCGTGCGTGCCGACCAGCGTTGCGCCAAGTTTGAACACACCTGCGTCGGAAAGCGCCCCCAGGACACGCGCCGACCGCGCGTCAGTCGTCGTCGCGCCAGCGGCGCGAAGCGCGGCGCAAAGCGACTCGATGGAGCGCCGATCCGAGAGCACCGCGTCGCGCCCTGCTCTGTACTTGCGAACGAGTGTGTCGAGCGCCGGGCTCCTTCGTCCGATGTACGCCTGACGGGTCGTCCCTCCGGGTTCCGAGTACTGGAAGTAGTAGTAGGTGCCGCGCTTGAGAGTCTTGGTAACGAAGGTACCGGGCGCATGTCCGATACTGCGCCGGGCCTCCAAAGTGACAAGCTGCTCGACGAGCTCGGCGTACAGTGTCTGGACGGGAACGGGTAGAACGATCATAGGAGCAGCGCTTATACGCAGCTTATGAGTAAGCTACGTATAACCGATGCGCCGGCGGCGGCCAAGGCTCTTGTTGAATGCTCGGAAACCCTGGAACGCAATGAGCGTCTCGTCGCGAACCGCACTGCCTCTCTTCATCGTGCGGCGGACCCCTCATCAGCGGCTGCATCGCGCAGTGGGTTCCCAGTCCGACGCAAGTCCCGTACGCCGTGCAAGGCGTTCTCCTCGCGCTCGCGCTCCTCGCCTCGATGGGCCAAGGATCGCAGCGTTCCCCAGAACGCCCGCGACCCATGAAGCACGTTGACCGTCTGCCGCCCGGATTCTTGCGCGAAATCGCTGCGTCGGGCCATGGGCTTTTGCCTTCCCATCGACTGCCTTCGCCGTCTTTCCAGCCCTCGTGGGCGAACACCTCGGCTCTTTTTCTGTGGTCTCTGCAGGCGTGATCACCGGCGCGACGCTTCTCGCCGGTGTTCTCGTTCAACCGCTTCTGCGAAAT
>JALYHX010000756.1 GCA_030776305.1 Myxococcota bacterium | reverse complement strand
CCTCTTGGCCGCTCACATGTCACCCGAACCTGGAGCGGCGTTGGCCCTTGCCCACCTCGGGCTCGACCCTCTCTTGAATCTGCACATGCGGCTCGGGGAGGGAACCGGCGCTGCAATTGCAATCGCGATGCTTCGCACGGCGGTCCATACCCAGCTCACCATGGCAACCTTTGCGACTGCCGGAATCGTGGGACGAGCGGGTGTCCGTGAGGTACAGCCATGATCATGCCATCGCCGCTGCGCGGGTTGCGCGCGGCCTTCGTCCTTCTCACGCGCATTCCGGTCGGCGGTTCTCCGTATCGCACTCAGGACTTCGTCTGGGCGGCTGCGCATGCCCCGTTCGTCGGACTCGTTCTGGGGTTGCTTCTCGGCGGTCTCGATCGCCTTCTCTTGCCCGTCGGCCCATTGCCCGCCGCGGTTCTGGTCATCGGTATCTCGCTTCTCATCACCGGCGCATTTCATGAAGATGGTCTGGCTGATACCTGCGACGCTTTGGGTGGCGGCGGCGGCGTTCGAGAGGTTCTGGCCATCCTCAAGGACAGCCGCATCGGTGCTTTTGGCGGTGCCGCCCTCGTGGTTTCCATCGCTGGCCGCGCAGCGCTCCTGGCTCAGCTCGGCCCGTCGGCTTTGTGGACAATGCCCATCGTTGGCTGCGGTGCCCGGGTAGGTCCCATCTGGCTGATGGCATGGCTTCCGTATGTCACCTCAGCGGCGACGGCAAAGAGCGGGGACGTAACGAAAGCAGGGGTTCCGCAAGCCCTCGTGGCCGTGACCTGGTTCGTCGTGCTCCTGACCGTCGCGCACGTGAGTGGTTGGATCTCGGCGATGCGTGCCAGTGCGCTCGCCACCGCATTGATCGGCGTGACTGTCTTGATGGGTTGGCGTTATCGCATACGCGCGGGCGGGATCACGGGAGACTTCCTGGGAGCCAGCGAACAAGTGGGAGAGATCGTCGCACTCGCCGTGCTCGCGTGGAAGCGGTGAGGGCCCCTGTCTTCCTTGGAAGCCGCCTGCGTGCTTCGCACGAAATCGACGCCTAACAGCGCCTTGTCACTTCAAAGCGATACGCGTCGCGCTTTTCGTGCATCCTAACGGGGAAATGCTCGACCTTTACACGTGGCACACCCCGAACGGGAAGAAAGCTCCCATCCTCCTCGCCGAGCTTGGATTGTCGTACGAGCTTCACCTGGTCAACCTCGGAGAGAACGAGCAAAAGAGAGCCGAGTACCTGGCCATCAATCCCAACGGAAAGATTCCCGCGCTCATCGACCTCGACGGGGCGAACGCGAGACTCGTCGTCGTCTTCGAGTCGGGGGCGATCTTGCAATACCTTGCGGACAAGATGGGTCGCTTCTTGCCCAAAGAAGAACCAGCGCGTGCCGAGGTCCTTTCGTGGGCGTATTGGCAAGTTGGGGGCCCTGGGCCTTTCTTCAGCCAGATGATCGCCTTCGGCCGCGAGCAACCGCTGAATCAGGCTGCGTTCGAAAAGTTCTTCGCCGAATCGAAGCGCTTGGTCGGCGTTCTGGACTCTCGCCTACGCGACCGCGAATGGGTCGCCGGCCAATATTCCATTGCGGACATGATGAATTACCCCTGGTTCGCGACCGCAGAAGAGTCGCATCCCGCAGTCCTGGAAGGGGCGCAGGCCGTGACGCGCTGGATGGCCGCGATGGCGGCACGTCCGGCCGTGCGACAAGGAATGAACTTCGGCCGCTGAAGCTGGTTGCTCAGACAACGGCTTTGGCCAGCCAGCCCGGGGGCGCGCTCGACATGTGCTGCGATACATCTGGTCGGAGCTGAGGCGCCATGGGATCGGCGATGAGCGCGCGCGCTCCGACTTCCCAGCGTTCGAGATCGTCCGGCAAGCCACCGGTGATGTGTATGCCAAACCCTGGCGGGACCGTCGCCGATTCATTCGGGCCGAACGTACGCCGCCATGCCACGCGACCGACGATGCGGACCGCGCGCTCGGTGCGCGGCGGCCAGAGCTCGAGCCAGACCTCTTGACCGGCGTCGATGGGCGCCAGCGTCCGCACGAAGACACCGCCCGTACTGAGATTGTAAGTGAAGCCGAGGTCGTCCTCGGCCGCACCTGCGATGCGGAAAGCGACTGCGGTCCCGAAAAGGACCCGCGCGCTGGCGCGTTGATCAATGAGCTGCGGGCGCCTGAGTTCGTTCGCCGTGAACAGCAAGTTGTCCGGAGGCGCGAACACGTCGACGACGGTCACGCCTCCGTGGGCAGGCAGGGAAGCACGAAGCGCACCCGCGCGGCGCGCCGGGGCGGAGATCAGCCAGGGGATCGTGGATCCGCGAGCGCGCGCTTGGGCAAGCGCGGTCGTGGCGCCTCCGGGCAGCAGATCGTCGCTGGCCACGACGAAGAGCGCCGGTTCGCAAGCCGCGTCTGCCGCGTCGGGGCAGTTTCCGACGATGCGTGATTCGATACCCACATTCGACAACGTGCGTGCAACGACGTTTCGCCAACGAAGATCAGACGTAGCCACTACCGCAAATCCCGATCGGGGACGTGCAGGCGCGGGAGCGCGCTCGATCAGTGGCCGTAGGCGACTGACGGCCGCTCGCAAGGAACGTCCGGAGATCAAATCGTCGCCGCCGCGGTCGTAGAAGGAGCCGAATGCCAGGTCCGTGCGCTCGTCCGTGATTCCGATCAGCGGCGTCGCGGAGTACCGAACGTTCCCGCGAAGCTGGGTCAGCACCTCGACGGCACCGTCGCACTCGACCCCAACCAGAATGGCGACGGGCAAGCGACGTTTGAGAGCCGCGGCGAGGGACGCAGGATTGTCGAAGAACGTCGCCTCGAGCCCCAACGTCGAAGTGGCGGTGCGCATCGTGCGAGCCTCGACGTCCGGCAGCGCGCCGTATATGGCCAGGAACTTCGTGGGCGACGCGCCCGTATCTGTCGAAGACGACTCATCCATCAGCGGACCCCCCGGGAACCCAAGGAAGCGGCTGTTTTGCCGCCTGCCAACGAGCGACCTCAGAATACCATGAAGGCTTCTCGGACCGGCCGCCGATCGGCCAACGTGCCTGGAGCGGGGGTCGCTTGCTTCTCGCACTTGATGCGGTCCCGCGGCAATCGGTCGACATGGATGCACTTCCCGTACGAGCGGAAGACTACGTTGATGCTGCTTAAAATATAGGGCGACGCCATCATCGATTTTGAACTGGTAAGGCCACTTGACTGCCTTACCTCAGGCGAGCTAGATACCGAGCGTTGAAGGCGGCCGTCGACGACCTCATCGTCTTCGTCGAGCACGCAGCTTTGTCGGATAGCAGAGACTGCAAGTTGTCTTGGTGGCTTCCTCGATCCTTTTGACTCTCGGCGTCATTGCTGATTCTGGAGACCGTCTTTTGTCTGATCGAATGTCATAGATGATTGCATTCAGGTCGACTTGCTGCGCGATCCATCATCGCGATGATTTCAAGGATCGTGATTGCCAGTAGGCGTTTGTGGCTTATGTGGACGTTAAGTCGTCGAGATGCACGGGCGATCAGCGCGCTGCGTTTCCCCCTCACCCGATCGCCAGGAGTCACCATGCAGCCAGCCCAAATCCGTCATGCGAAACGAACTGACGCGCTGGGGTGTGTCGCGGATGCCTCGGACGTATACCCCGCAGGCGGCGCCAATTCGGATGACGAAGCATTGCCTCCGATTATTCCAGATCCCGCCGCGTCGTCCCATGCCTTCGTGGGGAGGCACTATGTTGCAAGCTATGTCGGGTGTGACGTCGCGACGTTGACCCGCCAGAAGGGTCTCCTGGCGGCCCTAGAAGCCGCTGTAACGGCATCGGGTGCGACACTACTGAAGACATGCGAGTACGCTTTTCCGGAGGGCGGCTGCACTGTGGTGATGCTGCTCTCGGAGAGCCACGCCAGCATCCATACCTATCCAGAATACGCTGCGTGTTTCATCGATTTGTTCACTTGCGGTCAGACCTGTCGCGCCGAGAGATTCGACGAAGTCTTGCGTGCATACTTGCGGCCCCGAGAGGCCCACGGGCGTATGTTGCTTCGCGCGCAGGACGTGGTCGACGACCGTTTTGGGAACTGATTCGGCGGTTCCCCCTTGTGGCCGTGGAGAAATCGACAATGCCTTTGCCCAAAGTTGGTGCGCGCCCACCCACTGCACGCCCTCTTCGCGAGCGGCCTTATCCCCTGCCGCCACTGCCGGCGAACCGGTATTACGACGAGCTTCCGGACCCCGAATCCGTCGGCGACACCGAGGTCGTGTTTGTCGAAGAAACGGACCCTTTCGAACGGTACAGCTTCCGTTTGGAGCGCATCGTGCATCAGGGCAAGACCCCATTCCAGGACGTCCTCATCGCGGACACGCTGAATCACGGACGCGCGCTCGTCTTGGATGGGGCCATGCAGAGCGCTGAGGACGACGAAGAAGTCTACCACGAGATGTTGGTGCAGCCGGCGATGCTTCGGCATCCCGATCCGCGCGATGTTTTGATTATCGGAGGCGGAGAAGGCGCAACCCTTCGCGAGACGCTCGCCCATGCGTCTGTTCGGTCTGCGACGATGGTGGACCTCGACCCGGAGGTGGTCGAGCTCTGTCGAGAGCATCTGCGCCAGTGGCATTGTGGGGCGTTCGACGACTCCCGCGCTCGTCTCGTTTTCGCGGACGGAAGGAAGTTCGTCGAGGAAGATGACCGAAAGTACGATGTCGTCGTCGTCGACGTCGTTGACATGCTCGACAACGGTCCTGCGCAAAAACTTTACACCCGCCAGTTCTATCAACATCTTCGGAACAGGCTGCGACCAAACGGTATCGTCGTCGTCCAGGGATTGGAATTCTCGTTCGTCGACGACAAGCCGCATGTGGCATTGTCGCGCACGTTACGCACGGTATTCGGCGAGGTTCATAGCTACCGTGTTCACGTTCCATCGTTCTTGGGAACGTGGGGTTTTCTCATCGCCTCGGATTGGTTTCAGCCGGACGAACTCACCGGGGCGGACATCGATCGCAGCATCCGGTCACGACTGGGCAGCGACTGGTTGTCGCATGTGACCGGCGATTTCGTGAAGAGCGCGTTCGTCCATTGCCGCGAGACACAATTCTTGTTGGCGCAATCGGGCCCAATTCTCGAAGACGGTGTCGAGTTCATTTCGCCCCCATATATCGAGGATATGGAATGGAGCGTCCGCTTTCCCGTTCTGCCGGAGAGTTGAATCATGGCCAACAACGGAACACTCGTTCTGACTTCGGTTACGGCCGTGCCGATGAGGATGGCCAGCCCAGGGCCGGTCTTGGCGCTCGCCGCGCACGGACGGCCCGAAGCCTATGATGTCCGTTTCGTCGCCAGGACGTCCACAGGTGAAGACGTCGCGGTGACATTCACGGAACCGTTTGCATGCGCAGCAGTTCTGAGGCGCGCCGACATCGAAAGACTCGGCGCCGGCCCGGTCGACACGGCGTCCATGGACGGTTTCGTAGTCTGCTTCCTCCCGTCCGGAATCGGGACTTCGCCCGAGGAGCGACTGCGCATCGACCAATGGATCGAGGACGCGCCTCTTGGCACCCGCCCGGTGGTCGATTTGGTCATTCGAGGGGATCGGATTCGTTGGAGGGCAAGCATGTGCGTCATCCACGGGGCCCCCGATCGCTTTTGGGATCTCCTTCAAGCGGTGACGAGCTTTTCCTTTTACGAGGGTCGGCTCCGCAAGCTCGAGGCGGATCTCGACACGGTCTGGCCGACGGCCGAGCGGGATGCCATCCTCACGCGGCGTCTCGATGCGCGTTCGCTTCGTCGATGGGCGCACGTCGATGGGATGACAGAGGATTTGGTTCGACGCAGACTCGAGTTCGCTCGACTCGAGCCGCACCTCGAGAAGCCGTCTCTCGCACTCTCTCTCAGCGCGCAACGCGCGATTGCGGAGCTCACGGTCCAGGCCGACGTGGAAGACCGCCTCATTTACGTCGACGATCGGCTGGAGGTTTTCGAGGATCTGTACGAAAGGGCGAACGAGAGGCTATGCGATTACAGCTATTTTCGCCGCGAGCATCTCGTCGAGATCGCAATCGTGGTTGTGCTGCTATTGCAGGTGACCGTGGACGTATTAGCAAAGTTCCGGTGAGCACATGAAGATGATTGTGGGATTCCGCGAATCGTTTCGGGGGGGCCTCTTCGCCACGATTGTGTTTGTGTCTGCGGGTTGCGCCAACGACAGCCCGCCTCCTTCGTCGCCCCCGCACGCCGTCCAGGCGGAGACAGTCTTGGCAAGGACGGCCAGGCAGACTTCGCAAACCGAAAATACCCCGCCCCCGACAGCGACGGCACCTGCGGTCGAAGTCGCCAGATCATTGGCACCCCAACCCACTCCACAAGAGGATCATCTTCGCTACGGCCCGAGGAATTATGCGCTTCCGCCGGGTTGCGGACCCGCGGGCAGCAAGTTCTCTTGCAATCCGCTGACGAACGCTGGATGCCGCGCCGGCGAGGATGAGGTGTGCGACGACGACGACCACGGGGCTTTTGGTTGCGATCCCGACTCCGACAACGTGAAGGAAGGGGGGGAATGCAATGACAAGGAGGGACCGTCTTGCGCGGCAGGGATGACGTGCGATACGCCGAATGACTCCGACCCGCACGGAGTCTGTCGCCGTTTCTGCTGCACGAGGGCGGACTGTCCTGGGGCCAGGTGCATGGTCCTCGACCGCGACTTTGGCACGCTCGGCGTTTGCAAGTAGAGCGTCTGGCGATCGACCGAAAGTCTGAGCGCGAGTCCAGGATGGAATTCTCGGAGGCCGCCCAACAGATCGTGAACGCGGGCCGCTGGCTCGATGCTCGTGGCTGGGCGCCTGCCACCTCGGGCAATTATTCCATTCGCCTGAATTCGACCAGCATCGCGGTCACCGTCTCGGGACGCCACAAGGGGCGACTGACGACCGATGACGTAATCGCGATCGACTACGAAGGACACTCCAGCGGTCATTCCCTACCCTCGTCGGAAACGCCGCTTCATGTCGTCATGTATCGCCTCGACCGCAGCGTCGGAGCCGTAGTTCATACCCATTCCGTCCACAGCACGGTGCTGGGAATGTCGCCCGGGGGCCGTACCATGCTTGAGCTCCAAGGTTACGAGTTGCTCAAGGCCTTTCCAGGCATCTCGACGCACGACGCAAGGGTCGCCGTGCCGATTTTCGACAACACGCAAGATATGGCCGCACTCTCACGCCGTGTGACGGAGCATTGGCGCGAGACGAAGTGTTTCGGATACATCATTCGGGGCCACGGGCTGTACACTTGGGGATCGACGATGGAAGATGCATTGCGTTCGGTGGAGACATTCGAATTCTTGTTCGCGTGTGATTTGGAGAGGAGGAAATTGTCGTCATGAGCCGGTTGCGTATCTTCGAGGACACCGCGCCGTTGACGACGCGTATCGACACGGTGGACGGAGCCCAAGTCGCGCGACACTTGGAGGCCACGGGCGTTCGATTCGAGCGCTGGGGCGCCAAAGCGGAACTCGCTGCCAACGCGGACCAGGAGGCAGTCATCGCCGCCTATCGCAGGGACGTCGATCGCCTGATGAGCGAAAGCGGATACACGTCCGTGGATGTCGTCCGCATGGTCCCTGACCATCCGCAGAGAGTGGACTTGCGCGCCAAATTCCTCAACGAGCACACTCACGCTGAAGACGAGTTGCGCTTTTTCGTGGAGGGGGCGGGCCTATTTTATTTGCACATGAAGCATGACGTCTACGCCGTTCTTTGCGAACGCGGCGACCTCATCGGCGTGCCGGCGAACACGACCCATTGGTTCGACATGGGCAGTCGACCACGATTCGCGGCAATTCGGTTGTTCACGAACCCGGACGGTTGGATCGCTCATTTCACCGGAAGCGATATTGCTCAGCGATTTCCGAAGTTCGACGAATGAATGGCCCATCCTCGGTTCAGGCCGTCCTCACGGATATCGAAGGAACGACGACAAGCCTGTCATTCGTCAGGGACACTCTATTTCCCTACGCACGGCGACACTTGCTCGACTACGTCCGCTCCCATCGCGACGACCCGCGGGTCAAAGCCATTTTTGAGGACATTCGCATCGGTGAATTGAGGCCGTCGCTCGGAGAGGACGCCATCATCGCCCTGCTCCATCGCTGGATCGACGACGATCGAAAGATCACAGCGCTGAAGACCTTACAAGGCTACGTCTGGGAGGAGGGGTATCGTAGCCGCGTACTCTCGGGACATGTCTATGATGACGCTGTCGTCCAGCTGCGTGCCTGGAACGCCCGCGGTCTACGTCTCTATGTATACTCATCGGGGTCGGTGGCGGCGCAGAAACTTCTGTTCGGGAGCACGCCGCACGGTGATCTGACGCGTCAGTTCGCCGGATTCTTCGACACAGCCGTGGGTTCGAAGCGGGAGGTCGAGTCTTATGTCGCGATCGCCTCGGCCATCGGAACGCCCGCTTGCAAGATCCTGTTCCTCTCCGACACGTTGCAAGAGCTCGATGCGGCGCGGGCCGCCGGGATGGCCACGACATGGTTGAACCGGGATGCGCAGCCTGCGAGCGGCATCGGTCACCCTCACGCCTGCACCTTCGATGACATCGATCCTTTCCGTCACAACCAGGATCACGTCGATGAGCAAGGTCCGCCATCCTCACGACCGAGCACGGAGCCGGAAGTATCGTGAAAATCAACGGCGTCCAGCGGCGCTCAATCACCGTTTGCAGCGACGGGCGGTCGATCGAGATTATCGACCAACGGGCTTTGCCTCACGCTGTCGTTTGCGTGCAATTGAAGACGCTCGACGATGCCGTCCGTGCCATCCGGGAGATGTGGGTCCGGGGAGCGCCGCTGATAGGAGCGGTGGCAGCCTACGGGGTGTGCCTCTCGCTTCGCAACGATACATCCGACCTTGGGATCGAAAGGGCCTGTCGAATGCTTCAAGCGACGCGGCCTACGGCGGTCAACCTGCAATGGGCCATCGATCGGATGCGGACAGAGCTGCTACCGATTCCCCCGGCGCAGCGTGTCGATCTCGGCTGGCAACGAGCTCACGCGATCTGTGACGAAGACGTCGCAATCAACGAAGCGATTGGCAAGAACGGTCTTGCGCTTCTACAGCACTTACTCGGGCGGAAGAGTCCATACCAACGCTTGAATGTGCTCACGCATTGCAACGCGGGTTGGCTCGCGACTGTCGATTGGGGCACTGCTCTTGCGCCGGTGTACATGGCCCATGGCCAAGGACTGCCCGTGCACGTTTGGGTGGACGAAAGCAGGCCTCGCAATCAGGGCGCGCTCACCGCATGGGAGCTGGGTCAACATGGGGTTCCGCACACGATCATCGTCGACAATACCGGCGGTCACTTGATGCAGCACGGAATGGTCGACATCTGCATTGTCGGGGCCGACCGCGTGACGGCCCGCGGCGACGTTTGCAACAAGATAGGTACCTATTTGAAGGCGCTCGCCGCGCACGACAACGGCGTACCATTTTATGTGGCAGTCCCGTACCCGACGATTGATTGGACGGTGGAGGATGGCGTGGTATCGATTCCTATCGAAGAGCGAGACCCGTCCGAAGTTCTCGAAATTCATGGGGCGGTGGCGAGGGCGGACGATGGTAACCCGCCCTCGACGGTGTCAGCCGAGAGCGCTGCGCTGTGCGGAACGGTGCAACCTTACGGACACACATCGCACGCGGCAAACTACGCGTTCGATGTCACTCCGGCCCGCCTCGTCACGGGTCTCATCACCGAACGCGGGGTCGTCGGGGCGAGTCGGGATGGCCTGTCGTCTCTGTACCCCGAGCACGCCAAGGTGTAGCTCGTGGTCGAGCCCGGGCTCCGCGACTCTCCCTGAGATGGTGACCGTCTCGCGGCAGCGTCAGCGCGCCAGGATTCGGTTCGCTTCACGCGCGCCAGACATGTACGCGCCGTGCACCGTACCGCGGTACTTTCGGTGCGTCGCTTCGCCTGCAAAGAACAGCCGATCGCTTGTGGGCTCGGCGAGCGCTTCGAAGTCCGCGCCCGTCGAACCCAAGGCGACGTGAGCATATGATCCACGAGCGAATGGATCCGAGCCCCAACGGGAGATCAACCACGCTTCCGGATCCGGCGTTGCGGGACCGTACATCGCGCGAAGCGCTATCATCGCGCTCGAGACCACCGCGGCGTTGCTCATCGACTCGATTTCGGTTCCGAACGTACCCGCGTTGAAAAGGACGAGTACGCGGTGCCGCGTGTATTCATAGATGTTCAGGTCCTCGGCCCACTGCCCTCGCCTCGGCGCGACGTAACCGAGGAGCTGCGTTTCGTCGGCAGACCAAAAGGCATTGGCGAACCGGAGGCATACTTTGTTGAGCACACTGGAGCCCAGGCGAGCAATCGCACTCGCTTTCGGCGCGGGGAGCCCTGGCGTGAACGTAACTGCTCCGCTCTTGAGAACACCAAGCGGTAAGGTGACGAGAGCTCGATCGGCCCGGAAGACTCCGTGGTCCGTATCGACCGTCACGCCGATTGGCGTCGTCGAGACACGTTCGACGAAATGCCCGAGACGAATGTCCAACCCCTCGGCGAGGGCGTTCACGACGACGTCGAACCCATCCGGAAGGATGACGTCCCCCCCGGGAAGCGACAGATCCTCGTCATAGTAGAGAAGCGAGAGACTCGAGACGTCCGCTGCGTACTCGTGTTCGATGCTCGTATTGATGGATCGATCGAGTTGTCGGCATTCGCTCGCGCTAAGACCGTCGTACGCGCCAACGACACCGATTGCCTCGGCGACCGAGATGTCTGGTTCGCGGGCCGCGACCCTCCGTTCTTGCTCGCTCTCGAGGGCTCTCCGGAGCCTCTTCATTCGCTTTGCGTTCGACGCATTCTCCGCGGCGGTCAAGCGCCGGCCGTCGGTGTCGAAGATCGTGGACGAATTGTAGTCCGTCGGCAGGGTTCGAACGCCGAGCCCTCGCGACAGGCGAGCGATTGGATTGCGCGTGACTCCGTGGATCCACGATGCTCCGAGATCGATCGGTGTTCCAGTCCAGGAGCGATCCGTCCAGACCCGGCCGCCAACCCGGTTGCGACCCTCGAGCACGACGACTTTTGCACCCGATTTCGCCAGACGCCGAGCCGCCGTAAGCCCCGCGACTCCGGCCCCAAGAACGAGCAGATCAGCATGGGCCGTACCGGAATCTTGCCGGGTGCCGGGAGCATCGAGGCCCGCCTCTACTCTCTTGCATTCGATCAGCGCGCGAGCCAGAAGCGCGTGTGCTCCGAGTGATAGGAGGGTTCGACGGTCCATTTGCGACGCTCAACGACGGATTCGTCCGGTCAAGCCGAGCAGAGCTCCCGAAAGATTCCCGCAAATACCGCGCGCTCCTCGGGGCGACCTACGGTCACGCGAATGCAGCGATCGAGAGGGGGCACGCTAGGCATGCGTACGAATACCCCGCGCTCTTGGAGAGCCGCGAGCAACACGCGAGCGCGCGGCGCGCCGCCCACGTCGATTGCAACGAAGTTGGTCGCGGAAGGAAGTGTCGCGAGGCCGAGGCTCCGCGCGAGCTCTTCGTAGTCGCGGCGACCTTCCGCGACACATGCAACGACACGTCCGAGGTGTTCTTGGTCTGAGAGTGACGCCAGCGCACCTGCCTGGGCGACCGAGTTAACCCCAAAGTGATGCCTGATCTTGTCGAAAGCGGCGATCGTGTCGACCGCCGCAATCCCATAGCCAATTCGCGCGCCGGCCATCCCGTGTGCTTTGGAAAAAGTCCGCATGCGTATGACGCGAGGATCGTCCGGGGCGATCTCCGGAGCAGTGCCATCGGGGGCATATTCGATGTATGCCTCGTCCAGAAGTAGCAGACTGTTCGCGGGCAGGCGACCCATGAAGGACTGGATGGCGCCGGCAGCGTGCCATGTCGCCGTGGGGTTGTCCGGATTCGCCAGGTAAATGACGCGGGCACCCGAACGAACTGCCATTTCTGCCAAGGCCTCCAAATCATTGGCATCCTGTCGGTAAGGAACGCGATGCAGACGGCCACCGAAACCGTCCACGTGGTAGTTGAATGTTGGATACGCTCCGAGCGACGTGACAGCGGAGACGCCACCTTCGATGAAGGCCCTTACAGCGAGGCCCAATAGATCGTCGATGCCGCTACACACGATGATGTTTTGCGAAGACACTCCGTGGATCCGTGCGAGCTCTGCGCGCAGCGCAGCGTTCTCCGGGTCGCCATAATAAGCAATGCGGTCCAGCGCGGCGCGCATGGCGTCGATCGCACGTGGCGATGGTCCGAATGGGCTTTCGTTGGCGCCGAGCCGGAGCCGAAGTGTACGACCGGTCTGCCGTTCGATGGCATCTGGAGCAAGGAATGGAACGGTCGCTGGAAGGCCCTGAACCAGGCGGGTCTGCGGCGGGCCCGAGAGCATGCACACGACAGTACCACGAGCCCGAAAGAATACCGTCTCCGCACCGCGCGTCATTGCGCCAATGGCCTTGCAGACCCACTGTGTTCCATCTAATGTTCTCCGGCAACATTGCTCAAGAATGACCTCGGTCTCGCGATGTGGCGGCCCAGGCGGCGCGAGGTTTCCATTGACCACGCGATACCCATGGACAAGGCGGGTAAGGACCAATTCGCCACTGCTTCGGAAATATGTGCAGACGTGCGCGATCCATTGTTTGTTCAGCGCGGCCGTTCTTACCGCACATACGTGGGCCCGGGCGGACGAGCCAAGCTGGGCCACTTCATCGAATTTGCCTCCCTCGAACACGACCGATGCGTCAGCGGCCATCGAGCCCCGAGCAAGGAAAAAGACGCGCAGGAAGCCGCCTCGGAAGAAGAAGTCCGCCCCCGAACCGCAATCGCTGACACCTGCAACCCCGGACCCCGCTTCGACTCAGCATCCGAGCTCGGATTCGGCGGTGCCACCGCCGTCGGCGAACTCTCGCGCTACGCAAGATGATTCCAGTGACGTGCCTGCGTCGAAAGCTAACGCTGGCGACGGGCGCAGCGCGATGTCGTCCAGCGGGCAAGACCTCGGACCCGGCGATTCGTCAACTCCTGGCGAGTCACCGGTGGCGAGCAACGAATACCGCTGCGATGACGATGAGCCCGAAACCGAGCCATCATCGAAGTTTGCAGTGGGCGCGGAAGCCGATGTCAACTCTCGATTCATCTGGCGCGGACTAGCCGAGAGTAGAGGTGCTGTGCTTCAGCCGTCAGCCTGGGTGGGGTTGTACGGGGTGACTGCAAGTGTCTGGGGCAGCCTCATGCTCGTCTACGAACCACCCCACAATCGCTTCAATCTGAGTGCCGTCGAGCCCTCGATCGAATACACGTATGTGTTTTTCGACCGACTCAAGGTCGAGCCGTCGGCGACGTATTTCGATTGGAGCTCGGACGAGACCCCGCACTCCACGGTCGAGGCGTCCCTCAAGCTTTCATACAAGATCGAACCATTCCGACTGGTGATTGGGAACAATGTCGATCTCAAGGTTGTACCAGGCGCATACTTGGGCGTCATCGGCGCCGAGTACGAGCGCATTTCGCACCATTGGACAATCAGCGCCGCATTGAACGCGGCATGGGCCACAGCGGATTACAACAAAGCCTACTTCGCAAGGGATTTCCTGGCCTTCGATTTCGTCGAAGCATCGATTTCGGTACGGTACGACATCAGTGATTTTTTCTATTTCACGGTTCATGCCGAGGGGACCACACTCGTGGCCCTGACGCTGCAGCGAAGCGTCCAAGAGCCCACGTTGTTCAATGGCGGCACGGCGATCGGGGTGGACTATTGATTGCCATCGGCGCGGAAGATCGCCGGGAACCGGCACGCTGCGTCCTGACGACTGTGGCGTCCGTCATGTTCGCGGCGATCGGCGGTTGCGTGGCCGACCATCGCCCTGGCCCGGCGAGTTGGATCGAGTTTGACGCGGTGCCCAATCTACTTTCGACGTGCGACTCCACGCTCACGTCGTGGGCGGTCTCGCGTCGCGATACTGGCCAGAGCGGAAGTGCAGCATGCGAGCAGCCAATCCTATTCGTGGACCTAACACCTTCCACGACCTACACATTTGATGTTTTTGGGTATACGGGTGCAGACCTGTGTTGGCGCGGCGCCTGCGTCGTGACGGCTCTCGTGGGCGGCACGATCGTCGACTGCTCGTCACACATCACCGATCTTTGTCCCTAGCTCCGCGCCTTGCTACCACTTGTATTTTTCGGTACGAACAGGTTGGACCCGGGCGGATAACCTGGCACGGGCGAAGGAGGGTAGATGAGACTCCCTGTCGGGGCTTACCTATTCTGTATGATCGCGGACGGCTGCGCCTTGGGCGATCCGGCGGGCATTGCGGGCGCGACGTCTCTTGACGGTGGCACGGCTATCGATGCGTCGATGCCGAGCGTTGGTGCCTCCAGCCAAGACTCTGGAGATGGCGATATAGCCAATGGCAACACCAACGCCACAGGCGACAGTGCCACACGCGGATTGGACGCTGACCCGGGAGGCGGCATGGTTCCCGGCGAAGGGGGGACGCGCAGAAATGACGGTCAGGCAGACGGAAGTGCGACCGACCCGAACCTTCCTTCGGAGCCGACGATTCCACCTGCGTGCGCGACAATCTTGGCAGCAAAGACCTCCGTCAATGGATTTATATCGGACGAGACCAATGTTGACACAGCGCGAATTCAGGGCGCAATCGATGGGTGTCGCGTAGGACAGTCGGTCAAACTTCAGAGCAGTGGCCGCAGCAATGCCTTCCTATCCGGCCCGCTGACGATGGCCCAGGGGATCACCCTATGGGTCGACGCGAACGTAACACTCTTCGTATCTCGCAATCCGCGCGACTTCGACGTGTCTTCTGGTAGCTGCGGTACGGACGCAAACAACTCCAGCAGCGGCTGCAAACCGTTCATTAGCGTTTCTGTCCCGAATGCGGGAATCATGGGGGACGGCATCATCGATGGTCGAGGGGGTGAGCCGATGATCGGAGCCGGGAGCACGACTTGGTGGGACGTGGCGCAGAGTGCCAAAGCAGCCGGTCTCAAGCACAGCAATCCGACACTCATCGACGTGAATGGCGCACAGAGCTTCACGCTGTATAGTATTCGGCTGTACAATTCTCCGATGTTTCATGTTGTAGTCGGTGGAAGCGGCTTCATGATTTGGGGCGTATCGGTGCTCGCTCCTTCGGTGCCGACGAACAGCGTCGGCAAAGCGCTGACGGCGAAGTTTGCGCGCAATACGGATGGAATAGACCCATCGGGGG
>JALYHX010000755.1 GCA_030776305.1 Myxococcota bacterium | reverse complement strand
ATCTGGGTGAACTCCCGTAGCTTCTCGCGCGGGTCAAAACCGAGATCGACGCGTTCGTAGTACGCGGCGTCGACCTTCGGCATGTCGCGCTGCTTGCCCCTGAGGAACTGCTCCTCGACCGAATCGTCCCACCGCAACGCCTGAAGAACACGGATGGGTCGCTGGGCGTCGACGATTCGCCCCGCCAAATCTGCGACGACGTCCTTGTAGTTGCGCCACGGACCGTTGGCGGGTGAAGGAGAAGTCGCTTGCGGCTTGTCGTCTTGGTTTCCGTCGATGGGCGGGTCGTTCTTCGCGGATGTGGGTGTTGCGCCGTCCGCAGGCGCGACGTCCGCTCTCTTTCCGTTCTTCTCAGCGACGAGCTCGTCCGCTTCCTTCGCGCGACGCTCTACCATCCTGGGTTCAATTCTACCTTACCGCGGCGACGACGCGATCGAGCACGTCGAGGTCACGGATCCCCTCGGCCTCGGCGCGATAGCTGAGAACCAAGCGGTGGCGCAAGACCGGGACGACCAGTGCGCGCACGTCATCGATGTCCGCTGCGGCGTCGCCGCGTAGCGCGGCTCGCGCCTTCGACGCCATGACGAGAGCCTGAGATCCGCGAGGCCCAGCGCCAAAGCGTACGAACTCGCGCACCTCGGCGGCGGCCTTGGGATCATTGGGGCGCGTCGCCCGCCCGAGCGCTACGGCAAGCTCAACCGCCGCCTGTGTAACCGGTATGCGCGGGACCAGCGACTGCAATGCGCGCACTTCGCTGCTGTCGAGGACTCGAGGGACCAGAGCGTTCTGCACGCCAGTGGTGCGCCTTGCAATTTCGCGCTCTTCGTCGGCGCTTGGATAGTCGACATGCACCTCCAACAGGAACCGATCGAGTTGGGCCTCCGGAAGAAGGTACGTCCCCTCCTGCTCGATCGGATTGCGGGTCGCGAACACCTGGAATGGATCGGGAAGCGCGTGCGTGTGAGTGCCGACGGTCACGCGGCGCTCCTGCATTGCCTGGAGAAGTGCCGCCTGAGTCTTGGGGGGGGTGCGGTTGATCTCGTCGGCAAGGACCAAGTGGTGGAAAATAGGCCCCGGGAGAAAGCGGACCACCCGCCCGCCCGTGTCCTCCTGAAGTACGTCCGTACCCGTGATGTCGGCGGGCAGCAGATCCGGAGTGAACTGGACCCTGCCGAACGACAGGTCGAGCGCTTCGGCCAGCGACGAAACGAGAAGTGTCTTCGCGAGCCCAGGTACGCCGACGAGAAGCACGTGCCCGCGTGCCAGCAGGGCGACGAGCAACAGCTCGACCACCGCCTCTTGCCCGACCACGCGGACGGCGATCGCGGTCTTCAGCCTTCGACCCGCGTCGCTCGCCATCTCGAGCAGTTCCACGTCGCTGTGCTGTGAGACGCTCGTCTGCGTAGCGTGCATGGGCAGCAGGGCTCCTGGAATCGCACGCGCGAAGGGTCATGTCAAAGAGGGGGTTCTTCCAGCGGGGTGCCCGACGCGCTCCCACCAAAAAGCGCCGGCCCGTGCGCGACCCGTTGCTCTCGGAGGCCCGGCCAGCTAGACGCGGCGGGGCATGACGTCCTCCAAAGGCGAGTCGCTCCGGAACCCGTTCGGGGTGCGTCGCGTTCTGGTGGCGATGTTGCTGGCGGTCGTCGTCTACGGCGGTTTTGCGCTCTGGCAGGGCGTCGGCAAGATGCAAGACGAGCTCGGCCGCTTTGCGTGGTGGGCGTTCGCGGCAGCGTGCGCACTGGCGCTGGGCAACTACCTCCTTCGCTGGCTGAAGTGGGAGTTTTACCTTGCGCGGCTCAGCATCAAGGGCGTCGGGCGTGGGGACAGCCTCCTCACGTTCCTCAGCGGGTTCGTGTTGACCATCACACCCGGCAAGGTTGGCGAGGTATTCAAGTCACTCGTCCTCTTCGACATCCATGGCGTCTCGATCGAACGAACGGCGCCCATCGTTGTCGCCGAACGACTGACCGACGTCATCGGCGTGGTCGTACTCATCGTGATTGGCTCGCTCGCATTTCGTGGCGGTCTGCTATGGGCCGGACTCGGCGCTGGCGCCGTGGCGCTCGTCCTGGGTATCGTCGCGAGCACGCGCGCTTCGCATGGAATCATCCGTCTGATCGTGAGATTGCCGGGGCCATTCGCTGCAATTGGGCCGAAGCTGCACGCCGCCTACGACAGCCTGAGCCTCATGGTCAGACCATCGAACCTCATCGTGCCGACACTCTTGTCGATCGGCGCTTGGTCGCTCGAGTGCGGCGCGCTGTGGGTCATCCTGCGAGGGCTCCGGCAGTCGACGGGATTCGGGCTCG
>JALYHX010000754.1 GCA_030776305.1 Myxococcota bacterium | reverse complement strand
CAGGATCGCTCCCGAAGACTGGAGCGCGCGTCGCCTCGTGCCCAGCACTGCCTTGCGCATCCTGCGGTCACGCCACCCGGTCAACGAGTACTACCAGGCATTCCGCGATGGCTTGGAGCGCGATGCGCCGTCGCCAGGAGCCGAGACCGTCACAGCGGTGAGCCGATCCGATATGACCGTATGGCGCAACCACATCCCACCGCGGATCGTCCCAGTCTTCGACGCGCTCGTCGAGGGCGCGAGCCTCGGTGACGCGCTGGCGAACGCGGTCGCGCCGGAGATCGAGATCGCTACCGCGTTTCGCGACTGGACGAGCACGGGCATCTTCGTCAGTGTGGTGTGAAGGTCGGGCCGAGGTCGCCGTCACTCTCTCGCAGCGTCTGCCGTCCCGGCGTAAGACACCGTCCCGGCGTCAATCCCGCAGACGGTCATCGCGACGGTCACGAACCGGGTCCCATCGCACTGGAGCGCATCGTAAAATGTCGCACCCTTGCAAAGCGTTGGGTTGCCTCGGCACTGCAGGCTTGCCGCCGAGCAAGCCGCGCCTTCCACGAGCTTTGTCGGATCTGGACACGCGACGGGCGGCATCGAGGCGTCGACGCATGAGGGCGATCCCGGATCCCTGCAGGCCCATAGGCCTTGCGTGCACGCACACGGCACGTATCCGATCACCGCCCCCCCACATGCACGGACGGGCGTGGCCGACGGGCAAATGACTCCCGACGGAACGACGCAGGTTTCTCCGGTACGCATCGTCGCTGGCACCGGGCAAGTGGGGGCCGGCGGGCACGTTGCAAAGACATGCGCACAACTCCACATGCCCTGGCCGCAGTTGCACGTGGCCGCCATCGTCGGCTGGCCATTGCAGTCGTAGGCGAATGCGCCCGAGGGGCACGTGAGCCCGTCGATCGTGCAAGCGAGCCCGGAGTTCACTTGGGAGGGCTCCGGGCAATTCGAGTCCGTCGCTGCATCCGAAGGCGTGTCGGGACTTGGCGCTGCCTCGTTGGTCTGCAGCGTGTCCATGAGATCAGTGCGTCCGCCGCAGCCGAAGGGCGACACGGACAATCCGACGCCGAGAAGGAACGCGCGGGCGACCATCACCAACGACCTCCTCAGTGCGAGCGCACCTTCACCATGTGTCCGCATGCGTAACCCGGGAGCGACGGTTCCTTGCGAGATACAACTGCTGATGTTAAGACAAAAGCAAGGTGCAAAGCACTGGGCAACACGGACGAAGCCGGCTACTGCGCAGACTTGCGCTCGCCGTCGGTCACTTGCTCCTCGCCTTTGCCGTCGTCTGCGGCATTGCACGCTCCGGGGCTCGGTACTTTTACTGTGAAGCGCTGGGACTCTTGCCCTACGACCCTTGCGTCCAAGGCGCCCAGAGTCATGATGCGAACGCTCCGGAGCGAGCATTGCGGGAGCAACTCCCGGACTGCTGCACGGTTCTGACGTTGCCGTCGGTTCCAGCGGGCGAGCGGGTCGTGAACCCGAGTGTTCTTTCCGCCCCGCTCGTTGCGCTGCTCCCCGCTCTACCCGTTTTCGATTCATCGGTGAATCCCGAGTTGCACTCGGCCAAGCCGTTCTTCGAGCGCTGGCGTCCGCCGCCACGAGCCGCCAGCCAAATCCGCGCCCAACGGATGGTCTTCCTGACATGAGGTGATCGGCGAGGTTTCCTTGCGAACCTCGCACAGTGACGCGCGCGCGATGGTGCGCGCCGTCGTGGATCGACTCATATGTGCGCGTTCGTCTGGCCACGGCCAGCGCCGCGCCGAGGAAGGTAGCCATGGATTGGCATGCTCTCGAAAGGGCCGGGTGTTGGGCGTCCGCGACGCTTTTCCTGGGATGTGCGACCAGCGGTCGCGAGTCTTACGAATCGATGCGGATTGCGGTTGACCGTGCGGGCGTAGTCGACCAGCGGCAAGAAGCGGTCGACGATAGGACACTCGGGGGACCCAGCCTCGAACGCGCGGCCTACGTGCGAGCTGTCTTGCACCGCAACCGCTCGATCGAAGCGGCGCGGCAGGGTTGGCGCCGTGCGGTCGCGCGCGTACGACAAGCGGGCGCGCTCGACGATCCAACGGCAACGATCGAAGTCGCGCCGCTGTCGATCGGTTCGTCCTCGGCTCGGTTCGGGTACAACGCCATGATCAGCCAGCGGCTACCATGGCCGGGAAAGCTCTCTCTCGAGGAGTCGGCGGCGAAGGCGGAAGCAGATGCCGAGAAGAGTGACTACGAGGCCGTGCGGCGCGAACTAGCCTTCACTGCGTCGATTCTTTACGCAGACTACTTCGTCGCTGTCCGATCGATCGACATCAATGCGCAGCACATCGATCTGATGCGGGCGATGCAGGCAGCCGCCACCTCACAGTTCGAAACGGGACGCGCGTCCGCGCAAGACCCGCTGCAGGCCGAGTTCGAGCTGACGCACATGGAGCATGACGCGATCCTCCTCGCCACGGCTCGTGACGTGACCGTGGCGCAGATGAACGAGCTGCTGCATCGCGAACCGGAGCTGCCGTTGCCGCCTCCGCCCAAGGACATGCCGGTGTCCATGGGTCCTGACCTCACCGAATCGTTGCATCTGCAGACCGAGGCGATCGACCGCCGTCCCGAAATCTTGTCCGCGCGCGAACACGCGCGCGCGGAGCAAGCCCACGCTGAGCGCGCAGCGCGCGAGTCCTACCCCGATGTCACCGTTTCCACCTCCTACAATTCGATGTGGGACATGCCCGAACACCGATGGATGGTGGGGCTGAGTATGAACCTTCCGATTCAGGTGGGACGCCGCGGAGGCGCCGTCGACGCGGCGAACGCCTCGCGCGCGAAGTTCGAAGCAGACGCGTCGCGCCTGAGCGACATGGCCCGCACGCAGGTCGTCGTCGCTCTCAAGCAACTCGAAGAGTCCGGGCACATCCTCCATATCTACCGCGAACGGCTTCTGCCGATCGCGAGAGACGAAGTCCGCGCGGCCCGGTCCGCGTTCACCACATCGCAGACGCCGTTCGGCGCCGTGATCGACGCAGAGAGAAACCTGCGCGGCGTGGAGCTCGACGAGCAGAAAGCCCGCGCGGACAACGACCGCCGGCGCGCCGTGCTGGATCGAGCCCTGGGGCGGGTTCCCGGCTTGGACGGCAAGGAGGACGAGCGATGAGTGCTCTCGCGCCATCGCTGTCGAAGCGCCAACTCATAGTCTATGCACTGATCGCCGCGGCGGTCGTGATCGTCCTCGTCCTGCTTCGAGGTCCGCTCGTCACCTGGTTTGGCGGCAAGGACATGGGCGGGGCCCCCACGCCGGCGAGTACCTCCCAGGCGCCCAGTGCAAATTCCCCGATGAGTACGTCCTCGTCCGGGAGAATCGATCATTACACCTGCTCGATGCACCCCGCGGTCAAACAGGCGGGGCCCGGCGCCTGCCCTATCTGCGGGATGAACCTCGTGCCGGTCACGAAGGAGCAGCAGGAGCAAGGCGTCGTGACGATCGACGAAGCGCGCCGGCAGCTGATCGGTGTGCGCACCGAAGTCGTCGTGCAGGCACCGATGCGAGACACATTTCACGCCGTCGGGCGAGTCACCTACGACGAGTCGACCCTCGCCGACGTGAACCTCAAAGTGCACGGGTGGATCACGAAACTCTACGTGAACCAAACCGGCCAACGCGTCGCGCGCGGACAGACGCTCTTCACGATGTACAGTCCCGAGCTTTACAATGCCGAGCAGGACTTCTTGCTCGGCGCGCAAGGAGGGCCCGCATCCTTCTCGAGCAGCGACTCCGAACGCGGTGGCCCTTCGCTCATTGGACGCGCATCACGCCAGCGCCTTCATCTTCTCGGGCTGACGGAGGGCCAGATCGACGACATCGCCAAGAGCGGCAAGCCGTCCGAAGCGATTGCAATCCCGTCGCCTGCGAGCGGATTCGTCATCGAGAAAAACGTCGTGGAAGGTGCATCGGTCGACGCGGGTATGCGCCTTTACCGAATTGCGGCTCTCAGCAAGGTGTGGGTCGAGGCCGAAGTCTACGAGAGCGACCTCTCGCACGTCCGCGTCGGGCAGCCTGCGACGGTGACTCTGGACTATCTGCCCGGGCGGGCCTACGTCGCCAAAGTCGCGTACCTGTACCCGTACCTCGATCCCGCGACGCGGACGGGGCGCGTCCGGCTCGAAATCCCAAACAACAAAGAGGTCGACCTCCGGCCAGGGATGTACGCGAGCGTCGAGCTGTCCGCGGACCTCGGGGTTCGAGTGCAAGTACCTACCGCCGCGGTCGTGTACACCGGGCCCCGGCGCCTGGTGTTCGCCGATCTGGGCAACGGTCGCTTTCGCCCGACCGAGGTGCAGGTCGGCATTGAATCCGGCGGCATGTACGAGGTCGTCTCCGGACTGTCGCCGGGGGATCGTGTCGCGACGAGCGGCGTCTTCTTGATCGCCGCCGAGGCACGCGTCACCACGGCGGCGAAGTATTGGGATAGCTCCAGCGAGGGAAGCGGCGCCGCCCCTACGCTTGCAACGGACCCGCCCAAGGCCCCTCCCATGGTGACTGCGCCGCCAATACCCACGCCGGCGTCCGTGCCACGACACCCCGGACCGCCCGTTCCGTCGCGCCCCGATATGCCAACCTCCGACTCGAGCGCCTCTCCGTCCGCGTCGCCCGGTTCGCCTATCGACTACAGCTGCCCGATGCACCCGGAGGTGCACAGCACGACGCCCGGAAAATGCCCGAAGTGCGGGATGGACCTCCAGCCGACGAGCAAGCCGTGAGCGGCCCCACGAATGCATCGTCGCTGGCGAATACCGGCCTGATCGCACGCCTCATCGCCGCGAGCGCCAACCGGCCGTTGCTCACGATTCTCTTCGTGGGGGCTCTGACCGCGTGGGGCTGGGTCTCGCTCCAACGTGCGCCGCTGGATGCCATTCCGGATTTGTCGGACGTGCAAGTGATCGTCTTCACCGGATGGATGGGCCAGAGTCCCGATCTCGTCGAAGACCAGATTACCTATCCGATTTCGACCGCGCTCATCTCTGCCCCCAAGGTGCAAGCCGTGCGCGGACAGTCGATGTTCGGAATGTCCTTCGTGAACATCATCTTCGAAGACGGGACCGACATTTATTGGGCGCGCAGTCGCGTACTCGAATACCTCAGCTCCGTCCGCGACCGCCTCCCGAAAGGGGTCAATCCGATTCTCGGCCCTGACGCGACGGGGGTCGGCTGGGTGTTCGAATATGCCCTCGTCGACACGAGCGGCAAGCACGACCTTGCCGAGCTGCGGTCCATCCAAGATTGGAACCTACGCTACGCGATCGGCAGCGTGCCTGGTGTGGCCGAGGTCGCGAGCGTCGGCGGGTTCGTCAAACAGTACCAAGTGAACGTCGACCCGAACAAGCTCCTCGGCCGGGGCATCACGATGGACGACGTCGTTCGCGCCGTGCGCGCGTCGAACCAAGAAGTCGGCGGTCGTGTCATCGAGATGGGTGGCCACGAGGAGGTGATCCGCGGCCGCGGCTACGTGAAAAGCCCGGAGGACATCGGGCTTGCCCCTGTCAAAGTGGCTCAGGGGACGCCGATTCGCGTGAAGGACGTCGCCACAGTGAGCATCGGCCCGGACATACGGCGCGGACTGACCGAGCTCAATGGAGAGGGCGAGGCCCCCGGTGGGATCGTGATCATGCGCTACGGCGAAAACGCGCTGACGGTCATCGACGCGGTCAAGGAGCGCTTGAAGCAAATCGAGACGAGTCTTCCCGAAGGCGTCCGGGTCATTCCCACCTACGATCGGTCCAAGCTCATCGAAGACTCGGTGCACACGCTGCGGCACACGCTCATCGAGGAGATGATCGTCGTCAGCGTCGTGATTTTCGTGTTTCTCCTTCACGTGCGAAGCGCGCTCATTCCGATCCTGACGCTGCCAATCGGCGTCTTGCTCGCATTCATTCCCATGAGCGCGCAGCA
>JALYHX010000753.1 GCA_030776305.1 Myxococcota bacterium | reverse complement strand
GTGCAGGGTGCAGCAGACCACGCGCAGGACTGGCTTGCGCAAACCGTGTGGCAGAGCAAACAGTTTTACTTCCACCAGACTTGGTTCATCGTCTTCTTGCTCGTCGCCGTTCTTTTCGCAAACCGATTCATTCCGCGTTTCTGGTGCCGCGTCTTGTGCCCGCTGGGGGCGTTCCTCGGCGTCTTCGCGCGCTTCGCGGTCTTCGGAATGACGAAGGATCACGCGAAGTGCACGGATTGCAACTTGTGCCTCGTGCATTGCCAGGGGGCCGACAGCCCGCAGGGCGGGGTGAAGTGGCGGCAAGACGAGTGTCACATGTGCATGAACTGCGAGAATGCGTGCCCGGAGGACGTCATCAAGTTCACGTTCCTCCCGAACCGTCGCAGCACCGTGACCGTACCGGACACGCAGCGGCGTACGGCGCTCGCCGCGGTGGGCGCGGGCGCGATGTTCCTGCCGGCGGCGCGTGTTGCCGATGCCCTCGACGTGAATTATCACCCGAAGGTCATCCGGCCGCCCGGGGCCGTCGAGGAGCGCGCGTTCCTCGAGCGCTGCATCCGGTGCGCCGAATGCATGAAAGTGTGCCCGAACAACGCGCTGCATCCGGCGTTCTTCGAGGCTGGCGTCGAGGGGCTGTGGACGCCGATCCTGATTGCGAGGATCGGGTACTGCGAGTTCTCGTGCGTTCTTTGCGGGCAAGTGTGCCCGACGGGGGCGATCCAGAAGATCACCGAGAAAGAAAAGATGGGCGTGGGGCAGCCGCCGATCAAGATCGGGACGGCATTCTACGATCAGGGGCGCTGCCTTCCTTGGTCGATGCAGACGCCGTGCATCGTGTGCGAGGAGTTCTGCCCGACGTCGCCCAAGGCCATCTGGGTCGAAGAGGTCGACGCGCAGGTGCGAGAAAGCAAGGCCGCAGCCGGTGGCGGACCCCCCGCGTACAAGACCGTGCATTTGCAGCGCCCGCACGTCGATCCGAGTCTCTGCGTCGGCTGCGGAGCGTGCGAGAAGGTCTGCCCTGTTCAGGACGAGCCTGCTGTTTACGTGACGAGCGTCGGTGAAACACGCAGTAAAACGAACGTGATCTTGCTCGAGAACACGAACTACAACCAGAAAGGCTGACTCGGTCGGGGTTCTTCCGGCAGACGTGCGGTCGTCCCGCCAATTTGAACCGGGGTGCCTCTAGCCGCGGTCTCGCCCTGGAAGACTCACACTGCTAGCGTCATCCAAGTGAACGACCGTTTCCTGCGTGCATGCCGCCGCGAGCCCGTCGATTGCACCCCGGTATGGTTCATGCGGCAAGCCGGTCGCTACATGCCCGAGTACCGGCTTCTTCGCGAGAAATACACGCTGCTCGAAATCTGCAAGAACCCCGATCTCGCCGTTCAGGTGACGCTGCAACCCCTCCGACTCGGTGTCGACGCCGCGATCCTCTTTGCGGACATCCTTCTCCCTCTCGCGCCGATGGGGGCGTCGTTCGAGTTCGCCAAAGGCGAAGGCCCCGTCATCCACGAGCCGATCGCGTCGCGCGCGCAGATCGACCGACTTCGGGTCATCGATCCGGAAGAGTCACTCGCCTACGTTCTTTCGGCGATTCGAATCCTGCGGCGCGAGCTCAACGTGCCGCTCATCGGATTTGCGGGCGGTCCGTTCACCCTCGCGAGCTACCTCATCGAGGGGGGCAAGAGCGCAAACTTCGTCAAGACGAAGAAAATCATGTTCGCCGCTCCGGACGCCTGGCACGCCCTCGTCGAGAAGCTGTCCGAGGTCGTGCGTCGCTACTTGCTTGCGCAGATCGCGGCGGGCGCCCAGGCGGTGCAGCTCTTCGACTCGTGGGTCGGCGACCTCGCGCCAGCCGACTACGTCGACTACGTCCAGCCACACGTGCGCCGCATCCTCGCGGACGTCGAGCGGGCCGGTGTGCCCGTCATCCATTTCGGGACGGGCACGGCGACGCTGCTCGAGGCGATGCGCGATGCTGGCGGAAGCGTCATCGGCGTCGACTGGTGCACGCCACTCGACCAGGCATGGGCGCGTGTCGGACCCGACCACGCGGTTCAAGGAAACATGGATCCGTGCGCGCTCCTCACCACGCGCGAGATCGCGGTGGCCCATGCCCAGCGCGTGCTCGACGCTGCCGCAAGGCGCGACGGGCACATCTTCAATCTGGGTCACGGGATCTTGCCGGAGACACCCGTCGACCTCGTACGGGCGGTCGTCGACCATGTCCACGCCGCGAGCGAACGGAGGTGACGCGTGAATCGCGCGGTGCTTCTCGTATCGCACGGCTCTGTCGACAACCTTGCCGACTTGCCGGCCTTCGTCGCCCAGATCCGGCGAGGCCGCCCGGCGAGCGACGACGTGATCGCGGAGTTGCGCCGCCGTTACGAGGCGATTGGCGGCAGGTCCCCGCTCAACGCGATCACCGCTGCTGTCG
>JALYHX010000752.1 GCA_030776305.1 Myxococcota bacterium | reverse complement strand
CTCCTGCAACGGGCGGGATTAGAGCAATGACGTCTCCATCGGCCAGGGGTTCGAGATCATTTGCGAAGGCCTCGTTGCGTGCGATTCGTACGTGTGTACGTCGTTCGGCGAACCCGCGATGGCACGTCGCGAGATGTTCGACCAAAGCCCCGACGGTGCGGACACCGACAGGCACCGCGACCGACTCCTCGCCAATACCGATTGCATCCCGCAAGCCCGCAAAATAAAGCACGCGGACGATCATCGATAGATGAGTCTCATAGCCCCCGTGCGAGTTGTGGGCAAGGGCACCAGAAGGTCGGTGTATTTCGGTCGAGACCGAGCGAGGCCGCTGGCGGGGCGAGGAGCCGTACTCCCGTACGGTGACGACCCCCGACTGCGGGATCGCGAAGGAATCGGCCGAAAGACGCCGACCTTCTACGTCATTGCGAGGCGGGTAGACGCCGACGAATCAATCGTTCGACGTCGCGGAGCAAGGGCTGCTCGTCGCGATCGCAGAAAGAGATCGCTCGACCGGATGCGCCGGCTCGTCCGGTGCGACCGATACGGTGGACGTAGCACTCGGCGACGCTGGGCAAGTCGAAGTTGACGACGAGTGAGATACCATCGACGTCGATGCCGCGCGCTGCGACATCGGTCGCGACGAGGACATGAGTCGATCCCGACCGAAACGAGTCCAGTGCGCGTTCGCGCGCACGCTGGGTCTTGTTTCCGTGAATGGCTGCAGACCGGAAACCCGCCCGATCGAGCCGCTCCGAAAGACGATTTGCGCCGTGCTTGGTGCGCGTGAACACCAGGGTGCGCTCCGATGCGCCGGCCCGCAAGACGCGCTCGAGCATCGCGGCTTTGTCGGCACGCGCGACGAAAACGACGGACTGCTCCACATTCTCCGCGGTCGTCACGGACGGCGTGATCGAGACGCGCGCCGCGTCGACGAGCATGGTGCGCGCCAGGCTCTCGACCTCGGGCGCGATCGTCGCCGAGAAGAGAAGCGTCTGGCGTCGAGGGCGAAGCGCCGCGCCGATACGGCGGACGTCGTGAACGAATCCCATATCGAGCATGCGATCGGCCTCGTCGAGAACGAAGTGCGTCACCGCATCGAGGACGACCAGCCTTTGCTGCATCAAATCGAGAAGGCGTCCCGGAGTCGCGACGAGGACATCGGGCCCCGCGCGAAGCGCAATTTCTTGTCCCCGTTGGCTGACGCCGCCATAGATGAGCGCGTGATGCAACGTCAAATGCCGACCATAAACGGCCACGCTCGCGGCAATCTGGGCCGCCAGCTCGCGCGTGGGCGTGAGGATGAGCGCTCGAATTCGACCGGAGGAGGGTCCCTCTGCAGCGAGCCGCTGCAGAATGGGGAGCACGAATGCGGCGGTCTTGCCGGTCCCGGTTTGTGCGCAAGCAAGGACGTCTCGGCCTGCCAGGACGAGCGGTATCACCTCGGTCTGGACCGGCGAAGGTTGCTCGTAGTGCTCGTCGATGACCGCACGCACGAGCGGGGCGGAGAGGCCCAGTCCGGCGAACGGTGACGCCGCGACGGCGGAGTCCGGGATGGTGGATTCGGGCCGCTTTGCGACGACCGGAACGTGGGGCGGTGATCCTGGCCGTCTCGCGGAGACGGACGTTTGGTGGAAAGAATCCGAGCGCCCCTTGCTAAACGGGCGGCGGGATCGGGAAGCGTGAAAAGTCACGATGATTGTTTGGTTCTCTCTCGCAGCAGCGCTCGGTCGGAGCGCGTCTTGAGCCATCTTCGATGCCGCGTGGTCGAATCGGCGTGACGGGGCATCTCGAGGCCACGTCATCACGCTCCATGACCAGCTCGCTGGCGTGAATTCGTGATGGGCAGTCCTAGCTCGGATGGACGTCGCACGCAAGCGTGCCTGCCGGGTTTAGAACGCTTGGTCGTTGTCGTTGATGCCTTTCTTCGCGTACGCTCGCCCGCGCCAAGGAGGCCCCATGCGCGTCGTCGTCGCCTCGTCGTTGGTCCTGCTCCTCGCCTGTGGCGGATCCAAGAAACCCGCAGACGCCCCGACGGACACGGCGTCACAAGAGACGAGCGCTTCGTCGTCCACCGACGCACCCTCCCCTTCCGAGCCTTCGGGGTCGACGTCCACGGCGGTTCCCGCGCCCACCACGGCCACGGCCGAGTCACCTGAGCCAGCCCCCGCGCAATCGTCCTCGTCACACCCGGTGCCCAACGTCACTGGAGCGATCGATGGCAAGCCGTTCGCTCCAAAGATGGCGCGAATCAACCAGCCGATGCAAAAGGATGGCCGAATCGTCATCACCGTCGACGAGCGCACCGAGTGCGGCGGCGGGGAGCCCAAGTCGGGTGAATCGGTCCTGACGATGACCGTACCCTGGGAGGACGGATACAAGCAGGACCTCGGCTCCCTCAAGCGAGCGGGCAAGAAAGGGCCCGGGGAAATTTCACTCGTCCGTGTGGGCGCGAGCGGCAAGAGAGACGCCTCCATGACGTTCAAACCGAGCGGCCGCGTGACCATCGTCAAGGCTGGGATGGAACAGGGCGCCATCGGCAAGATGAACATCGACCTGACGAGCGGCGATTACATGCTGGCGGGCGATCTCGATATTCAGGTGTGCGTGGCACCCAAGAGCGGATCGGACACGGCGACGAACGCGACAAGCACGCCGAAGAGCCCGCCCAAAGCCGCGGGAAAAAAGAAGAAGTAGAAGCGAGCGCCGAAGCAAGCGGCAGAGCGTGGACCGCAGGCCCGGGGCGGCTTGCTACGGAGCGAGGATGCGCTCGATTCGACGGATGACGTCACCCGTCAATGAATCGACGACATCGAGCGCTTTCATGTTTTCCTCGACTTGCTTCCGCTTGCTTGCCCCCGTGATCACGCTCGATACGTGCGGGTTCTTCAGGCACCACGCAATGGCCAGTTGCGCCATCGTACAACCGACATCGCTTGCGACGGAGCCGAGCTCACGGACCTTCTCGACGCGACCTTCCTTGAGCACATGCTCTTTGAGCCAGGCCATATTGGGCAAATCGAGGCGCGTGCCCTTCGGGATACCTTCGTTGTACTTGCCGCTCAGAATCCCCGACGCCAGTGGGCTAAAGACGGTCGTGCCGTAACCGAGCTTCTCATACAGGCGGGAGTACTCCTTCTCGACCCTGTCACGCACGAACATGTTGTATTGAGGTTGCTCCATCACCGGCGGTGAGAGCCCATTTTCGGTCGCGAATTGGTGTGCTCGAAGGATTTCATCGGCGGGCCATTCGCTCGTTCCCCAATAGAAGACTTTTCCTTGTCTGATCAGCACGTCCCAGGCACGAACGGTCTCATCGACCGGCGTATCCGGATCGGGACGATGACAAAACGCGAGGTCGACGTAGTCGAGCTTCAAGCGCCTGAGAGCCCCGTGGACGCCCTCGATGATGTGCTTGTGACTGAGCCCTTGCTCGTTCGGACCATCACCGCCCCAAAAGATCTTCGTGGAGACGACGAGCGTTTCGCGCCGCCAACCATTCTTTTGGATCACGTTGCCCATCACGATCTCGGCCTGTCCGCTGCCGTAGGCCTCGGCGTTGTCGAAAAAGTTCACCCCCGCGTCGTACGCCGCAGTCATGCATTCGCGTGCCGTGTCTTCGCCCACCTGTGCGCCGAAGGTGACCCACGCCCCCAAGGAGAGCTCGCTTACTTTGAGACCGGATCGGCCGAGACGACGGTAACGCATGACAACCCCTCGTATTCCAAGTGCGGGACGTATCTTAGCCCAATCCGACAACAAGCCGCGCGCGTGAGTCAGCGGGATGCGAACTCGAGTCAGTCGTTCGCGCATAGGAGTCTCGCGGACGGGGGCTCGAGTCAGTCGTTCGCGGATGCGAGTCTCGTGGACGGGCGCACGTGGCTCGTTGATGCGGGCGGCCTTCAGGCGGAAACGTGCGGCCGTCCGCTTGATTCGTGTGTCTGTCCAGCGGACGCGCGCCCCCATACCCCTGACGCGTCTGCCCATCCAACGGACGCGTGTGCCTTTCCAGCTGACGGGTGCTCGCATCCCCCGGACGCGTGTGCCCATACAGCCGATTCGTGCCCGCGTCCCGCTGATGCGTATGTCCGTCCAGCGGACGCGTGCTCGCATCCCCCTGAACCGTGTGCCTGTCCAACTGACTCGCGCACCCATACCCCTGACGCGTGTGTCCGTCCAGCCGACGCGTGCCCGCATCCCGCTGACGGGTGTGCCCGTCCAGCCGATTCATGACCCTATCCAGCGGATTCGTGTGCGCATCCCGCTGATGGTTGCCCGTATCCAGCTCACGCGCGCGCGTATCGGTTTGACCGGTACGCGTAGCGAGGTGCTTGTCACACGCATCCAGCAACGGATGCGCCAGTCGGCTTCATTAAGGCGCGCGTGCGGCGAACGCGTGTCCGAGTCTGCCTCGCTGGGGCTCGCATCGACGGTTTCCGGCTGCGAGTCACGCGAATCGAAACACACCTTCACGGGACTCGTCTGCGCATCGCGATGATTCTCACGCGAGTCCGCTCGACTCGCGGGCGCATCCCACCGACGGATGCAGGCGAGCGCGTGGCTCGTGCGTCGCTTCACGCGCCTGCAGCGACCCGCCCGAGGTCGCGTGACCAAGAGGCGCACGAGCACGAGTCTGGGCCGCGGTCGCGATGGGTACAGCGCCAAGTCAGATGGTTCGGGATGTCTGACACCAGGCCCCCAGTGCAGCGTCGTCGAGACGAGGTCAACCTCAGGGTTGATAGGAATTGCTGTCATCCTCCTGGTGACGATGACAGCAAACATTAATCCCATCTCGACGGCGGTGCACTAATCGGCCAGTTCGACTGCAGCGAGATCCCGGGCGACGAATCTCGGCGCCTGCCTTGCCACCCGGTAGATGTAGAAATTCTCTTCTTCGATCATCGAATCGTAGAGCTCCGCAATTTTGACGACCGCGGAGCCGTCGATGAGCGTCGGGGTGAGTGGGCGGTTCATGATCAAAATTGCGTCCTCACCGCGCGATCGACCAAGCGTCGCCGCGTACTCCAAACACTGGCCGTCCGTAGGCTCCCAACGCCGATCTCTCGTCCACTTCACGAAAGAGAAGGTGCGCCCGGTCCGCGGACTGAAGGCGACGGCTCGCGGCCCAAGCTGTCCGAGCACGGCGGTCGCGGGATAGTCCACCTCTGCGATCATCGGTGCAGCGGCCGGTGCTCGGTCGCGAAGGACATCCGCGGCGCGCCGACCGGACGAAAAGACGTATTTCCAGTCGTAGGCGAGCGCGATCGCCGCCCCGGGAATGTGCATCAGGAGAAGCACCGTCAGCGTCGGAACGAGCGCCCGCTGCCGGAATCGCGACCACCCGGCGGCGCCGCAGGTCGTCGTGCCACTCGCTATCCAGGCGCTCATCACGAACAAGACGAAGAAAAATCCGTGATGTCGGACGTCGCCGCCGTATACGCCACCGAACAGCGCGATGAGCAAGATTGCGCCAATGCCAAAAAGGAGCGCCGCACCCCGGTCACGGGACAACACGAACGTCAGCCACGCGGCCAAGCATGTGGATGCGATCCATGCATTGCGGCGAAAGGGTTCGAACGAAAGTAGGGCGTTCGAGTTCCAGAAAAAGAAATCGGCACGAGGGATTGGCAATAGCCCGGCGATGAGGCGCGTCGGCGCGAAATCCGAGGGGATCTCGGATGGCCACCGCACGTGCGCGACCGTCGAGTCGGCCGGTGGCCACGCACAGAGCGCCGCGGCCAAGCATGAGGCGGCCGCGGCAGCGACCGGGATCCACATTCGACGCACGTTCGGCTCGCGGCGGCGAGTGGCTTCAATGCAGTCGACGATCAGCGCGGCGGCGTAGCCAGCGGCCACCATGGTGGCGACGGTGGTGGTGAGCGCGAGCGCCGCGATAAGGAGCGCAGTGGCCGCCGGACGCTGGAAGCGTCGAGAGTGATGTACGCAAAGGAGCAGCGCGAAGAGAAATGCGAGGCCATAGCACCGGCTGATGGCAACGTATTCGTAGGCCAGGAAGTAGCCGAAGGGAAAGAGGGCGCGCAGCGGCCGCGGGAACGGCGCTCGATTCGCGAAGACAGCGACCACCGCCGCGGCGATCCCCACGTGCGCGATCTGCATGCTCCGCGGGTCGTGCGTCGTCTTCTCGAGTACCCACAGGAGCAAGTACCAAAGCGGCGGATGACCATCGTATGCGCGATTGCGGACGACGTCCCACGGGGTCGCGCTGTCGCGCGCGACGAGCCAGCAGTGAAGTTCGTCGCGCCACATCTCGTGATGCGAAATGGCGAAGATCGCCACGGGGAGATACGCGAGGACGATCAGCGCAGCGAATCTGCGATCGCCCTGAGCCTGTTGCGCGTGCGAGGCGGACCCGTTCCACGCGTATCCTGCCGCACCTTGCCGACCAGTGGGGAGCGGCGAGCCTTTCCGATCGCGCTCATGCAAGAGGCTACCGCCCCAGTGCCTCGGAGCGGTTGACGATGCGCGGCGTGATGAAGATGACGAGTTCGTTGCGCGAATCGCTCGCGCGGCGCCTCTGGAAAAGCACGCCAAGGATTGGGATGTCGCCAAAGAACGGGATCTGATCCAGGTTGCGACCCGTGTTGCGGGTATAAATGCCGCCGATGACCGCGGTGTGGCCATCCATGACGAGGAGATCGGTCTCTGCCTCGCGCTTGAGTATCGTCGGGTCGCCTCGCGGGCTCGTCTGATTGAAGTCCGGCTCGTCGCGGTTCAGCTTTACGTGCATCGACACGGAACCATCCGCCGTGACGTGTGGTCGTACGAGCAACTGCAGCTTCGCTTCCTGAAATGTCGTCTGCACGCCAAGTGCGCTCACCTGTGCGAACGGAATGAGCGTCCCCTGGTTGATGCGGGCCTCGCGGTTGTCGAGAACCATGATTCGCGGCGAGCTCACGATACGCACGAGCCCGCTCGACTCTGCCGCCGACAGGCGCAACGACAAGTTGAGGGTATTGTCGATAGAGCCGAACGTCATTCCGAGCGCGCCGCCCGATCCCGAGCCGACTGCCGCGGGCAAGTTCA
>JALYHX010000751.1 GCA_030776305.1 Myxococcota bacterium | reverse complement strand
GTGTACCCTCCGCGTCGCCAAGCCGCGCGGTGGAAGGAGTGCCGACCCGAACGAGGTACCTCAAAACGAGGTCGATCAGCTCGTCGATCAGCGTCCCTTCATCGAGCCCCGGGGGCCGTTCGAGCAGGCTGGCCAGCATCGTGGCGCGAACCGATTGAAACGCGACGAACGCTGCCGCCTCGGCGTTCTTGCGCCTGATCGGCGCGCCCGTGGCTGCCAGAAAATGGCGTATGATCGCGATGACGCGTGCGTCGAAGGCGTGTACACGGTCCGCCCTCGCGACGCGCAGTCCCTCGATGGCCAAGACTCGGTGCAGTGCGGGGGAACTGCCGTAGAGTCGCGCGAGCCCAAGTACGACGGCGGTGACGGTTTCGCGTGGGCTCTGCGCGAGGTTTCCATCGGCCAGTACCTCTTGCATGAGAGCAAGGGCGCGATCGAACTCTCTGTCTTGCAGCGCATTCAGAATCGCGTCGCGATGCGAAAAGTATTGATAAAGCGACCCGACGCTGACCCCCGCGACTTCCGCGACGCGCGTCGTCGTCGCCGCATCGAGCCCCTCGCGTTCGAGCACGCGCACGGTGGCCTCGAGAATTGCATTCACCGTCGCTTGCGCTCTCGGTTGCCTCGGTAGCTTTCGCGGGTCGTACTTCGTGCGGACGGTCACGGCGTTGCACCCGCCATGCGGGGTTCGAGCGGAGGGTCATGCGCCGCGCGACCGATCTGCCTGGTACGAAAGCGGGCGCTGACGGCGCCGAGCAAGTACGTCTTTACGCAGAAACCGACGATGCTCGGCTTGCGAAGCTCCGGATGGATCTCGGACGCAATCCGATCGTGGAGGGCCGGAAGTCGACTCCAGTGCACTCCCGGATTTTCGTGGTGCGCCGTATGGAAACCGCTGTTGAAAACGAGCCAATTCTCGAGGCGGCCGACGAAGTTGCGGGAGTGGTTGTGCGCCGACCAAGGATCACAGTGCACGTGCTGGATGAAGTTGATGAAGATCATTCCCCAGAGGCCCATGGCCGCGGATACGCCAAAACCGCAGAAGTACACGAGGGTGCCAGTCTTCCAGCCGCGCCATCCGATCGCAAGCGCGGCGAGCGCGACGTGCGCGCAGACCACCGTGGCGGACTGGATGATGATCTGGCGATGAAGCCGCGGATTCGTGGCTCTGGCTTTGCGGACGAATGCGGCAGTAATGCCCTTCTGCCAGTATGCAGATACGAAGAAGTACGTCGATGCGATGAGCCAGGTGTTGCGCTCCGAGTAGCGCCAAGTGATCGTGGCGTCCCCAGCCCGGTTCAGGAACTTGTGGTGGTTGAGGTTGTGTGTCGGGATCCACGCGAACGTCGGATACCCGTAGAAGACCGACAGCCATGCCGCGTAGAAGGCGTTCATCCGTCCCTCGAACGTCGGACAATGGTTCTGATTGTGCGCGAATACCCCGGCACAGAAACCCGTGTAAAGGCTCAACGGGACCAGCCAACCGACGAGTCGCGGGTCCGCGTACGGTAAGAGCGCGACGCCGGGAAATACAATGAATGCCCAGACGACTGTCCTGAAGTCGGACGCGAATCGAAGCCTCATGTTGGACCTCCGTGGTTCGACGAGTATCCACCGGGCGTTCGGCACCGTCGATTCGCTTTGCGCTCGGGTTGTCTCGCTGGGACACCATCGTTCACAATCGCGTTCAGCGACGCGGCATTCGATGCCTTGAAGGGGAGTCCCGCACCCCAAGTATACGGCCGTGTTCGCGTTGCACACGCGTTCCTGGACCATCGCGATGGTCCCCCTTCATGCGGACGGAGGGGTCGGGAGAAATGCCAGACCGGGAACATTCGAACGAGACCGATGTCCTTGCTTCGGACGGGAGGACACGGATGACGACATCGATTCGGACCGTTGGGAAGCACCACGTAGTCGCGCCGCGCCGGCAGGATTGGCGCCGCGGGTTCGAAGACCTTCCACGGCAGCACGGCTTCGAGCCGCTCCGCGTCGAGGGCCGCATTCCGATGGACCTTCACGGCAACTTCTATTGGAACGGCCCCGGGCTGCTCTCGGCCTTCGGCAAACCCTATGGCCATTGGTTCGACGGCGATGGCGCCGTCGGCGCCGTCCGATTCGAAGGAGACGGCGCCCGCGGTGCAGTGCGCCTGATCGAGACCCCTGCTCTCGCCGCTGAGCGTCTTGCCGGCCGCCGTCTCTATTCGCGCCTGCTCTCGCGATCTCCCAATCCCTTGCGCGAACGCTTCTTCGGGCGAACACGCAATCCGACCAACGTAAATGTCGTCATCCACGACGGTCGACTTCTCGCGCTTGGAATCGGTCGGCCCATGGTGATGTCTGAGGAAGACCTGGCGACGCTCGGGGAGCTCGATCCGTCCGACGTCAAACTTCGCAGCTTTTGCGCGCATCCGCATTGGCATCCGCGCCGGCGCGCGCTCTATGGCTTCAGCTCGCTCCTAGGCAAGCGTACGACACTCGACGTCATCGAGCTCCGCTCCGAAGGGCGACGCCGCCTGCTGACATCGATCCCCATCAAGGCTCCGAGCCTTGTGCACGATTGCGCGGTCACCGCCAACCACGTGATCCTCGCAGTGCCGCCGCTACGATTCCGCGTATGGCCCGTGCTACTCAATTTACGTTCGGCGTGGCGCGCGTTGGAATGGGACGCCGACGCGACGACCGAGTTGGTCATCGTCCCGATCGACAACCCGGATCGCGTCGTGCGTGTGGAGATGCCGCCCTTCTTCAGCTTCCATTTCGCGAACGCATACGAGGAGCGCCCCGGGCGCATCGTCGTCGACCTCCCGTGCAGCGAGGGTTTCGTGCGGGTCGGTACGTGGCTTGAAGGGATCGCGCAGGGCTGCGCGGCCGAGGCGCCGGACAGCCAGATGAGACGCATCGTCGTCGACCTCGCGGCGCAACACGCGGCGTTCGAACCGCTCGGGGCCAGCGTCGGCGAGATGCCACGCGTGTCGCCACGGGTCGAGACGGGACGTCACCGCTTCATCTACCACGTGGGGTTCCGCCCGGACCACACCGGGGCACCGGATCTCCTGCACAAGCTCGACGTGGTCACCGGAAGTTCGCAAGCGATCGAGCTGGGCCGCGACGCCTATCCATCAGAACCCGTCATCGTCCCGCGCGCGGACGGCGCTGCGGAGGACGACGCGTATCTCCTCACGTTGGTCTACGACAGCGCGGCGCACGCAAGCCACGTCGCGATTCTGGATGCGGCGCGTCCCTGCGACGGGACGCTCGCGCGGGTGTACTTCGACCACCATGTGCCGTTCACTTTCCACGGCGCCTGGGCGCCCGCCGCCAGCGACGCCGCCAACTGACGGCTCGCGCCTTGTTTTCAGATCGCGCGCCGCCCACACATCTGGACATGCCGGTGACCAGCAGGACTACGCTACTGATTCGTGCGCGCTGACGTCATCGCTCCCCTTGCCGCGGATCAAGCACGGGGCCTTGTCCGCGCCGCACTCACGCGCATCGATGTGATGCCGCGGGTGGATCTGGTCGAGCTCGGTGCATTGCTCTGTGTTGCCTACCCCGTGCTGGCGGCTGGCATTGCGGCGCGTCCCGAGGATCTCGTCAAGATCGCTCCCGGGATCCGCCACGCGCGAGACGTGCGCGGGTACCGCCGTCGCGCGGCGACCTCCGTCGGCGATCATTCGGCGCCGGAACGCCTACGCAGCGGCCTGCGTCGTTTCGCGGCCCGCGAGAAGCTGCGTATCGCCGCGCGTGAGCTCCTGGCCTTTCCGGGAGGAGACGTCGACGTCACCGCGCGCGAGCTTGCCGATCTGGCGGACGTTTGCTGCGAGCTCGCGCTGGCCGAGGCGCTCTACTGGGCGGACGAGCATTTTGGGGTACCGCTGACCGCGAAGGGCGAGCAGTGCTCCTTTGTGGTCATAGGCATGGGCAAGCTCGGCGGTCGCGAGCTCAACGCCGGAAGCGACATCGACCTCATGCTGTTTTACGAGACGGATGACGGTCACGTCCGGGAGCAAACGCTCCACGAGTACTTCACCCGGGTCGCACGTCGTTTCGTGGCCACTCTCGATGATGTGACCGACGACGGCAGGGTTTGGCGCGTCGACCTCCGCCTGCGCCCCGAAGGCACGAGCGGCGCACTCGTGAACGCTCTCGCCGCCGCCGAGCGCTACTATGAAACGTGGGGACGGACGTGGGAGCGCGCGGCGCTCGTGCGGGCCCGCCCCGTGGCGGGCGACCTTCGGTTTGGCGCGAGGTTGCTCGATTCGCTCATGCCGTTCGTGTGGCGGCGGATCGTCGACCCCAAGATCGTCGACGAGATGTCGTCATTGCTCGCGAGAGCGCGCGCCCAGGCGGGTGACGAGGCCGAGCAGGATCTCAAGATTGGTCCTGGAGGCATTCGCGAAGTCGAGTTCTTTGCCCAGGCGCTGCAGCTCGTCTGGGGAGGTCGCGAACCGCGCGTCCGCGGCGCAAACACGCGCGACGCCTTGCGACGTTTGCGTTCGTGCGGCTTCGTGAGTGAGCGCGAAGAGGCGGACCTGACCGAGTGTTACCTGACGCTTCGGCGGCTCGAACACCGGGTGCAGTTTGCTACCGGGCAGCAGACGCACCAGATGCCACGAGATCCGGAGGTACTTGTGCGTCTCGCTCGGTCTCTCGGCTATGCCGACGCAGGCGAGCTGTCGCACGCGCTCGCCGCCGTGAGAGCGCGCGTATCGCAGCGCTTTGCTTCGCTCGGACGCGAGCCCCCTCGCGACTTGTCGCTCGAGCGCCTTTGGGTCGCTCTGGACACGTTCGACGAACCCGCGGTGGCCGGAGC
>JALYHX010000750.1 GCA_030776305.1 Myxococcota bacterium | reverse complement strand
CTTTGCGAGAGCGGCATCTTATTATAAAAGCTCTAGCCCGAAGATCACACGCGCGAGCTTGCCGTCGTGATGCACGACCTTTACGCGTCGACGATCGACAAGCACGGTGTCTGGGGGCGAATGTACCTAAACGCCCTCTTCTTCGAGCGCGTCGTCGAGACGTTTCGTGACCGCCTCGCCTGGGTCGTCGCGCGGCGCGGACCGAAGGGGGAAATCGTCGGCGGTGCATTCAATATCGCTTCCAAGACCCGACTCTACGGGCGCTACTGGGGGGCTCTCGTCGACGTGCCATTCCTGCACTTCGCCGTCTGCTACTACGAGGGTATCCGCTTCTGTATCGAACGGGGACTCGATGTCTTCGAGCCCGGGGCGGGAGGCGAGCACAAGCGAGCGCGCGGTTTCGTTCCGACGCGAACGCGATCGGCACACTGGCTGGCCGACGCGCGCTTGAGGTCCGTGCTGGCGCCCTGGCTCGCGCGTGAGCGGGCGCGCGTGGGCACATTGATCGACGATTCTTGAGAGATTGTCGACGGTTGGGCGACGACCTGACCGAACCGTGACAATCGCCACTCGGAGATGACGGAAACGTGGCGGCGCGCCCAGGGATGGGCGACGTATCAAAGGCAGGTGGCAATCTTTCTATTTTTCGTCATCCATTGGCAGCTTTCGGTCCTCTTCCAGAGCTTCTTTCTCCACCGCTACGGAGCGCATCGTCAATTCACGATGAGCAAAGGCTGGGAGCGGTTCTTCCACACGCTCACTTGGGCCATCGAAGGGCCGAGTTATCTGAGCCCGCGCGCGTACGCGATCATGCACCGGATGCATCACGCGTACAGCGATACGCCGAAGGATCCGCATTCTCCGGTCCACCAGAAGAACTTCTTCGCGATGATGTGGCGAACGAAGCTGCAGTACGCGGATCTCAAGTACCGGCGGGTGGCGCCAGAGCCGCGCTTCGACGGCGGCTACCCCGAGTCGGAGCTCCTCGACGTGAAGCTCTCTGGTTGGGGCGCATCGATCGCGTGGGGAACCCTGTACACCCTCGTCTATATCGCCTTCGCCACGCATTGGTGGCTATTTCTACTGCTTCCGATTCACTGGTTTTTGGGGCCCGTGCACGGCGCGATCGTCAATTTTTGCGGGCACAAGATCGGTTACCGGAATTACGACAGCACCGACAATTCGAAGAACACGCTCGTGTTCGACGTGCTGACGATGGGTGAGCTCTTCCAGAACAACCATCACAAGTGGGGGCAGTCACCGAACTTCGCAGTGCGTTGGTTCGAGGTCGATCCCACGTACCAGTTCATCCGCTTGCTCGGCTGGCTTCGCGTCATCGACCTCTCCGAGGCGCAAACCGCTCGCTGGGAGCCGGAGCACGTCCTGGCACCGCAGCCCGTCCCCGTCCTGGTTCAACCTTCTGCCCTGGATGGAGAGTAGAGAACAAGGCCGCGCTCTTCTACCGGAAGGCATCTTTGGCCGCGCGTATCGCAGCGAACGCGGTCACATCGTCGGCGCCCGACGCGATGTGCAGCGTCGTGCGCAGCTCGGGGGAACGCACACGCAAGAAGGGATTGCACCGGCGTTCGTCGTCGAGGGTCGTTCCCATGGTCGGCTTGCCCTCGCTCCGGAGCTTTGAAGCGCGATCGAGCGCGCGGCCGATGTCGGCGTTCGACGGCTCGACGTGAGAGGCGAACCGCAGGTTGCTCTCCGTGTACTCGTGTCCACAATAGACACGCGTGTCGCTGGGGAGGTCGAGCAGCCGAGCGAGCGAAGCGTGCATCTGCGCTGGCGTTCCCTCGAACAGCCGCCCGCACCCTGCGCAGAACAGCGTATCCCCCGTGAAGACGACCCGCTCCCCACCGGCATCGACGAAGTAGGCGACGGCGCCCAGCGTGTGCCCGGGAATGTGGATGCATCGGGCCTCGATCCCGCCGACGCGCACGACGTCATCCGTATCGACGCCGCGTGAGAGACCGGGGACGCGCGCCGCGTCCGAGCGATGCCCCACGACCTCGAGGTCCATCTCGCGTGACAGTTCTTCGTTTCCGCCAACGTGGTCCCAGTGATGGTGGGTGCTCCAAATTGCGCGCGCTTCGACCCCCTCCCGCTGGACCGCGTCGCGCACGGGCGCCGCCTCGGAGGCATCGACGATCGCCGCGTCCCCGTTGTCGTCAACGACGAGGTACGCGTAGTTGTCCTTCAAGCACGGGATTGGGACGATGCGCATCCTCTTGTCCTCTCACTTCTTTCGATAGCCGCCATTCAGGCAATCGCCGGTGCACGCGTACGGTGCGACCTCTTTGATCCTCTTCGTCAGGGCACGATAGCGTGCTTTCATTTCCCTGAATTCGTCGCCCCTCGTCGTCGGCGAGCGCTCGAGAGGATCCTTCTCGACGTCGTAGAGCCTGCATTGATTGTCGTCGTCGAAGCAGATGAGCTTCTCACTTCCGTGCACCAGCGCGCGACGCTTGCCGTTGTCGCTCGTGGCCGGAAGATCGACGACGATGTCGCGCGCCTCGCTCGGACCCCCGTAAACCTCGCTCACGATCGACTTGCCCTCGAATGAGGGATCTGGAGACACGCCGAAGAAGTCGAGGATGGTGGGGCCGAGGTCGATATCGCTGTGAGGAACGTCGATCCGGCGCGGCGGCGCCCCCGGCGCGACGACCATGAGTGGCACGTGGACGAGCGTCTGCCAGATCTCGAAGCCGTGCCGAGTCATCCCGTGTTCACCGAACTCTTCGCCGTGGTCGCTCGTGATGATGATGACCGTGCGCGAAGACCACGAGCGTCCGGCGATGAAGTCGAGCAACTTGCCGAGGTATTGGTCGGTGAACGTGACCTCGCCGTCGTAGCGGTCGCGGCTCCCCTTGCCCCAGTCGATGCCGTCGTGACGCATGTAGAGATCGTGCGGGTCCAGAAAATGCGCCCAGAAGAAGAATCGCCTCGTCTCGTTTGCAGCATCGCCCAGTAGCTGCTCGGCGAGCTGTTCGGACTTGGGAGACGTGATTTCACGGTCGGTGTTCGGATCGAACGTGATGCCCGGGACGATCTTCCAGTCGTCCCATCCTTGCTCAAAGCCGGCTTGCTTGAAGTACATGTGGGCCATCACGCCCGTCGTATGAATCCCGGCGCGTTGAAGGAGCTTCGGGAAAAAGAGGTCGCCGTGGTACGTGCCGAAGAAGTACCCACTGCGATGTAGCTCGGACGGTAGACGGCCCCCGAGCAGACCGCCCAGGCTCATCGACGTGTACGACGAGACCGAATACGCGTGCGGGAAGCTGACTGCTGTCTTCTCGAGCTCGGTGAGTCGCGGAGCGATGGGCCGCGCGTAGCCGTTCCACGGCATATCGGCGCGCAGGCTGTCGATCGTGAGGAGGACGACCACGAGCGGCGGCGCGGCGGAGGGCGATCCCGCGTCGGGCGCCGCGCCATCCGACGACGCGCGCTCTAGGGCGGGCGCGGGCTCCTTTGC
>JALYHX010000749.1 GCA_030776305.1 Myxococcota bacterium | reverse complement strand
GAAGCAGCTCGGGCGCGACCCTCATGCGTTGGAGACGCCTGGTGCTCTCCTGATCGGCATCGCGGAACGCCCAGCGAACGGCGTGCATGGACCCATACCGCCGTGCCAACTCGAGAGCCGCCGTTCGCGATCGGCTGACGGCGGTGATGACGGCAAGGGTGACAGTTCCTTTTGGCTTCAGATCCACCGAGGCCATGAGACTCATCACAGGGTCGACGACGGCTCCGGTTCGACCTCGAAGCTCGCTGTTGCGCGCGGCCAGGGCCGCCGGAGCGCCGTAGTCTCTTCCGCGGCCGAAGAAGGCAGCGCGGTCGGTCTCGTACCCCGAGAAATGAACGTGCGAACCCTCATGCACGAGTCGATGCACGAGGACCGCGGTCTCCTCGTCCGCGGATTTCGGACGACGAGAAAAAAGCAGCGCGTCGAGCTCGGCCACGCGCTCGCTCTCGATGAACATTCGAGCGAATGCCGGATGGACCCCGATCTGCGCGGCGGGAACGAGCGCCGGCTCGGCCGCGCTGGCGACGGCGAAGCGCCGATGCCGATTGGTCTCGTTGTGCAGTGTGATCTGTCGGACCTCGACGTCGTCGGCAGGTGCAATGGCGATGTCGACGTGTACCGAGATGCCGTCCTCGCGACGATGAAACTCCGCCTTGTGAAGCGCATAGCTCGTTCGCCCATCACTCGACGTGGCGCGCCAAAAGCGGCCGCTGTCTTCGTCGCGCAAGTAAATGAAGAGGCCGTCGCTGTCCTGCGACGGGTCGGGCAAGTACCGAGTGAGCGCGAGCCCCTGCCAGAAGAGACCGCCGCCCCCCGTCGTGGTCAAGAGGCTGGTGAGTCGTCCGTTGCCCAATACGAATGCCTGGGGCTGGCCGCGCGCGTCCGGCGACCAAGGTGCTGGAGCGGGGGGAGGAGCGGCGCTTCCCGTCGGAGCGCCGTCGGTGGGTTGGGCCAATGGCCATTCTGGCGGCGCGTGCTGCGGTGCGCGCTCGTTCAGCATGAGCTCACCGGTCTCCACCAGCGGGTCCGAATGAAACCGCTCGACCATGATCTGATCGTTCAGGAAGTTGTTGATTGCAACCAACGCCATTCCCTGGTGGTGAGCCATGTACGAACGAACGACCGAGTACGAATGGCCCACAGGCACGTGCTCGCTCTGAAAGTCGATCGCCTCGAACAACCCGAACGTTCCCAGCATCCCCATCGATTCGAGCCGGGCGACGTTGTTCGCCACGGCGCGCGGGCGGATGGATAGGGCGAGCAGCGAGGCATACGGCGCGACCACGAGATCGTCCTCGAGATCACGCTTGAACCCAAGACCGGGCACTCCGAATGAGCGGTATTGGTAGGTCTGCTGGGAGTCTTGTCGTGCGTAAGCGGATTCGGAGATGCCCCACGGGGCACCCCTTTTTTTCCCATAAGCGATTTGTGTGTCGACAGCGATCTCGCACGTTTGACTGAGCAGCGTTCCTTCCTGGCTTCGCATCAAGAGGGACGGCATCAAGTACTCGAACATCGTCCCGCCCCACGACAGCAGTGCGGGCGCGCCGGCGGCGCCCGTCATGGGACGACCGAGTGCGTACCAGTGTGACTCCGGGACGTCGCGCTTGACGACGGCGAGATAGCTCGCGAGCCGGGCCTCGGACGCCAACAAGTCGTAGTAGTTGGGGTCGGCGCGGTCTGCGGTCACGTTGTAGCCGATTCGAAAAAGCTTGCGCTGACGGTCGAACAAGAGGCGGAAGTCCATCCGGGCCGCCTCGCGGTCTGCGCGTTCGGCGAGCCCAAGGAGGGCGTCCATGAGGGACGGCGCTGCCGTTTGACCCTGTTGCAAGGCCACGCGCACGCGACGGATCGACGCTTCGACGGACTCGGACAGGGCGCCCTCGCCACGACGCTCGTCTTCCCATCGATCGAGCTCACCCGACAGCGCCTGGGCAGCATCGTGTATTTGGTCGAGCCGAAGTGCGCTCGAAAACTCGAGGCCCTTGGCGGCTTGCTCATCTTTCAGCGCAAGCCACGGAGCAAGCAGGTCGAGTTCGCTGCGCGCCTGCTGGAGCTGCAATCGCAGTCGATCCATCGACCTCCGCAGCGCTTCCAGCATGTCCGTCTCGTGCCGGTACGCCCCCGTCTCTATGAGCGCGAGCAACACGCGATCCAGTTCGGGGTAGGTTTCTTCGTTGAGCAGCCGAAGCGTGGCGTACGCTTCATCCGGTGCGTCACGCGCTCGATCCATCGCCGCGCGCATTCGCTGCGCGACCGAACGAAACGACTCCGCCGACGACTCTGCAACGGGCTCCAAGACCTCCTCGAGAAGATCGAGCGAGTCGATGAAGCCCCGCCATGCCTCTGACCGGACGATGGGTGCGCGCGCTGCGCCGATGCATCCTTGCTTGAGCGCATAGAGACACCCGGCGAAGTTGCCGCTGTCAACAGTCGACACGTAACGCGGCAAGAGCGGCTGCAGACTCTTGGTGTCGTACCAATTGAGAAGGTGTCCCTGGTAATGCTCGAGGCGCGCGATGCTCTCGAATGCATGGCGCAGGCGGAGCGACAATTCCGTTGGGCCAAAATAGCCTAGATCGTATGCGGACAGCGTCGACAGGAGCATCATGCCGATGTTCGTCGGCGAGGTGCGATGGGCGGTCTGTTCGTTCGGAGGCTCTTGGTAGTTGTCGATGGGAAGCCACTGGTCATTCGGCCC
>JALYHX010000748.1 GCA_030776305.1 Myxococcota bacterium | reverse complement strand
CTCGAGAAATGACTCGTAAGGCTCGAGTGCGACATACTGGTCTTTGGGCAAGTTCGGCGTCCGAACCCGAGCCAGCGTCAGGAATCCCAATGAACAAAGCACCGCGTCGCATGATGATGGCCCTTTGGTGTTTGCTCGTCTCGAGTGTCCTCGGGCTCGGCACCACCCTCGCCCATGCGCAAGCGCTGCGGGCGCCTACCGGCGTCGAGTCGCACCCGACCGGCAGCGGGAGGATGACGCTTTTCTGGAATGCGACCCCGGGCGCAACCAGCTACCACGTCTACCGTGCCACTTCGTCCGGCGCCGAAGGCTCGACGCCACACGCCACGACGACGAGCACGTCTTACGTGGATACGGGACTGACCAACGGCCCCCCGCCCGTCTACTACTACAAGGTCGCCGCGGTGAACTCCGGCGGCGTATCCCCGCAGTCCGCCGAGACGGCGACGCCGACACCCTATCCGCAGTCGCCGGGCAACGGACAGGTCGCCGGTGTGCCCGTTCATGGTGGTGCGGTGTATTATTGCAAGGACGCGCTGCTGAACGGCTTCGATTGGTTCGTGACTCTCAACGGCTGGTTTCCGCATGTGCTCGGCTCTTCCGGCGCAAGTACACCGACGAAAACCGTGGTGGACATGGCCTACGCGACCATGGGGACGATGCAGTTCAGCAACGTCGTCGTATCGAAAAGCGGTCTATACAATCTGGATTTCCACTATGCGTTCGCCTCGGGACTGTTTCCCGGAGTGACCAACCGAGGAATGGGGCTTCAGGTCAATGGTGCCGTCATCACCAGTACGATGCGCTTTCCGCTGACCGGTAATTTCGAGACCTATCGCACTCGCGCATTCAGGTCCCGCTCAATGCCGGCAAGAACACGATCGTCCAATTCAGCGTATCGGATCACGGCGGCGCCCGTGTCGATGAGTTGACCGTCAGCGCGGCCACGGCATCCGTCCCGACGGGTCCAAGGAATCTGACGGGCAACGCCGGAAACGGACGCGTTTCCCTCGCGTGGACTGCGAGCACGGGTGCCACGGCCTACAACGTCTACCGCGGCACCCTCTCCGACGGCGAGGCGCTCACTCCCATTGCGACTACGAACGGCTCAACGACGTCGTACACCGACACGGGTGCCAGCAATGGAAACCACGTATTTTTACAATTGTCGCCGCGACCAACAGCGTCGGCGTTTCTCCGGACTCGAACGAGATCACCGTCACACCCTGAGCCGCGACCGCCAACAGCTAGCGGCACCGGTCTCGTGATCTTTATCGACGAGTCGGTGCGTACGGGCTCCACCGTGGCCTGCTTCATCGCCGGCGCCCCGCTCGAGGCCTTCGCGTCGCGCGATTTTGATGTGTCCATCGAAGAACCCGCGTCCGCGGCCGGTTCTCCGAAAAGGAGGTAGCATTCCCGCGGTGAGCCTCAGGAGTACACGGCCGGCGAAGACGCCAATCGTTTCCTTCGCCGATGCGCAGGGCTGGAACGCGTGGCTGACGTCGCACCACGCGTCGTCCCCGGGAGTCTGGCTGAAGATTGCAAAGAAGGGGTCGGACCGAGTCTCGGTCGACTACGCGGGGGCGCTCGAGGTGGCGCTCGTGTGGGGCTGGATCGACGGGCAGAGAGGAAAACTCGACGAGACTTGGTTTCTCCAGAAGTTCACGCCGCGCTCGGCACGCAGCATCTGGTCCAGGATCAATCGCGAGAAAGCAATGGCGCTGATCGCGGCCGGCAAGATGAAGCCCGCAGGTCTCTCCGAGGTCGAGCGGGCGAAACGCGACGGGCGCTGGGAGGCAGCGTACGAGTCTCAGAGCAGGGCGACCGTCTCGCCGGATCTCGCAACTGCGCTTGCTGCCAATCCACGCGCGGCGAAATTCTTCCAGACCCTCAACTCACACAATCGTTACGCAATCCTATTTCGCATTCATACCGCAAAGAGGCCAGAGACACGGGCAACGCGCATTGCCAAGTTCGTCGCGATGCTGGCGAAGCACGAGAAGCCTCACGCGTAGCGCGGCCGCGCCCAGAGGTGAGAAGGCGGTGGCCACGCGGGGAACCTTTTCGCTGCGGTCTTTGCCAACGATGCGGTGCGCGCGCAGATCGCGGTCCGGCTGATCAGAAGCGATTCATTTCTTGCTCGTGGGCATCAGCTTCGAGCTCTGCGATCGCGCGATCACCTGTCATTCGCATACGTACGCCGAGGCGGGCCGCGGGATCTGGTCTCGGACGTGAGCTAGATCGGGTGCGCTGTACCACGTGCCTCCAAACGGCACGTCCCCATCGAGGCACGAGAACATCATGCGCACACCTTTAGGGGATCGACGCCTCTTCGCCTTACTCGCCTCCCTGCGGTCTCGGCTCGTGTGGGTAGAACCCACCTCGCTGGATCACGGCGTCATCAAATTTCGTCCCGAGTCTGCGTAGTACCTATCGGGAGCTGTCTCGGGGACTTGCGCGCACTCCATACGATGAGCGACACGAGATCAGCTTTGGCCGGGCTCTTTGCGGCCGCCGATAGTCGCTTCTGGCGATTCTGCAGGCTCTCGCTTCGCAGGAGGCCTCTTATAGCCACCCGTTTTCACGATACCACTGCACGGCGAGCGCGACTCCCTCGCGCCACGGCACCCTCGGCTCCCAGCCGAGGTCGCGGCGAGTCTCCTCCGAGGAGCAGACCCAGTGTTGTAGGAGCATGGTGGCCTTTTCGCGCGTCAGCATGACGGGACGGTTGGCCATGCGCCCGTAGGCCTCGACCCCCCTTGCGACGGTCATCAAGAACGGGACCGGCAAACTGGTGCGCCAGACGGCTCGCTTTCCAATCGCGTGCTCGGCATCGGCCAGCATTTGGCTTTGAGCCATGGGCCCGCAGCCGTCGTCGACGAAGTACGTTTTGCCACTGGAAAGGTCTGCGTCGATGGCGCGGATGCACGCGGCGGCGCAGTCGGTAGCGTAGATCCACACTCCCTTTGCCTCGCCGCCGGCGATGAGAGGGAGCAGCCCACGCTTGATCGATTTGAACGCCTGCAGGATCTCCGCGTCGCGGGGACCGTAAATGGCCCCCGGGCGCAGGATGATGACCGGGATGTCGTCCTTGGCCGAAAGGACGACTTTCTCCGCCGCGAGCTTGCTTCGTCCGTACGCCGTGACCGGATCCTCCTGATCGGACCCCACGGGCATCCCGTCCGAGGAGGGGCCGCACGCTTCGAGGCTCGAGACGAACACGAAACGCTTCAGCCGTCGGCCGCGCGCAGCTTCGATGAGGTTGGATGTCCCGCCCACGTTCACGGCGAAGAATTCGTCCGTACTGCGTGCCTTGATGAGGCCCGCCGTGTGCACGACCGCATCCACGCCATCCATCGCGTCTTTCACGCGCTCCACTTGCTCGACGGTTCCCTCGAAGAGCTCGACGTTCGGAAGGCTCTCAAGGTGCTTTCGGTTCGACGTCTTGCGTACCAGCGCGCGCACATGGTCCCCGCGCTTCGACAGAAGCTCTGCCACGTGCCCGCCGAGAAACCCGCTGCTGCCAGTGACGAGGACCTTCATGCTCAGTTATCGCTGGATTTCGCGCTGAGCGCCTTTTCGTAAATGCGATACTTCTTGTAAATCTTGGCGCCCATCATTTGGATGCCTGCATTGACGCGACCGTTGTCCTCGAGCGTCCATCCGAGTTCTCCTTCTCGGATTCCGAGTTTCTTGCCACCCTGGTTCATCCGCGCGTACATGAACGCGCTGAGAGCCGCGTACTTGCGCACGTTCCGCCACTTTTTGCGGATACCGAGGAAGACCAGTCGGGCGCTCTTCGGGCCGGCCACCTTGAGACGCCAGAACAGCTTGGGAAGTCCCATGGGAAAGAGCTTCCCGTGCATATCGCGCACGAGCTCGTTCAGGTTCGGGACGGCCAGAGCCACCGCGGCAGGCTCGCCGTCGATCGATACGATGCAAGTGATCTCCGGCATGATGAGAAACTTGTAATCGGCCGCCATCTTACGGACCTCGGCGCGCGTGTACGGGACGAATCCCCAGTTGTCGCCCCAGCAGTCGTTGAAGATGTCGACGAACAGCTGGACGTCGCGGTCGAGATGTTTGAGCGACAGCGGTCGCTCGGAGACCTCCGGAAGCGCCTTGATATCTTCGTACGCCCTTCTCACCCGCGCGTTGGGCTCGCCGACGACGTACTTCCAAGCATACAAGTCTTTGGCCTTCACGTAACCGGCCTTCTCGGCGAGCCGCCCCTGGTAAGGTCGGTGATGAGGCATCGCAACATACGGCGGGGTATCGAACCCCTCGACGAGGCACCCCGTCTCCTCGTTGATGGTCAGCGAGAAGGGACCACGCACTCTCTTCATGCGCTTGCTGGTCAGCCATCGCTCCGCGCGCTCGAGAAGATCGCGTGCGACCTCTTCGTCGTCGATTGTGTCGAAGAAGCCGAAAAACCCGGTTGCGTCTTGGTGGCGGTCGAGATGCTCGCGATCGATTTGCGCGGTGATCCGGCCGACGCAGGCGCCGGCTTTGTAGGCGCAAAACATGGCGCCCTCGCCGTGCTCGAAAAATGGATTCTTCCGCGGGTTCAACTGCTCTTTGACCAGCATGTCGAGCGGCCGAATGTACGCGGCATCATCGCGATAGATGCTGTCGACGACCTCGAGGAAATCGTGAAAGGGGCCACCCATGGGCATCTGACGAACCTCGACCATGACCCCAGACGGTTACTCGATTTGTAACCTCAGACCAAGAGGATCAGCGAAGGCTTTATTTCTTCAGCGCCGCATAGAAGTAGCGGTCCCCCCGCTTCGCGCGAAGGAGCAACGCCCCCGAACGTGCGACATCGGCAACCTGGTTCGACGTCGGTTCGGAGGTGCCGTTCGCTTCGACGATCACGTCGCCCACGCGCAGGCCCTCTCGATCAGCCGCCGATCCAGGGGTGACTTGCGTGACCACAGGAAGTGGCTTTCCCGAAAAGCCCAGTTGCGTCGACTGCTGGGGCGCCAGATCCCGCACGACGAGGCCGAGTCCCTGGTGTGGGAGCGCTTGCTGCTGCGCTGGCACGGGCTGGAGCGGAGTCTCCGGCCGTTCGGAGAGGACGACGCTCGCACCATAGTGCTGTCCGGCCCGTACGATCTCGAGCTGAACCGGTTGGCCGACGTCATGAGAAATCGTTTCGCGTACGAGATCGTGGCCATCGCGGACGGGGTGAGCCCCGACGCTGGCGATAACGTCGCCGGCGCGAACATTCGCGCGGTACGCCGGTCCGTCGGCCGCGACGTTGTTGATGAGCGCTCCACCACCTGGAGCGAGGTGCATCGCCTGCGAAATTTCGGGCGTGAGGTCCTGAACGCTGAGGCCTAGCCATGCACGCGATACGCGACCGATCTTGAGGATTTGTGTCGCCACGCGCTGCGCCATGTTGCTCGGCACGGCAAAACCGATCCCCTGGCCCCGCCCCACGATCATCGTGTTGACTCCGAGGACATCACCCTGCAGGTTGCACAGGGGGCCGCC
>JALYHX010000747.1 GCA_030776305.1 Myxococcota bacterium | reverse complement strand
AGGTCCCCTGATTCCAGCGCAGTCCGTAATGCGTCCGCTGGGCGACGGTGTTTGCAACGTCGCGAAACCCCGGACGTGCGGACGTCGACGCGCAACCCGCGAGCAGAGTCGCCACGATTGCCGTGTGGATCAGGCGTGCGACGCGTTTACGAGCCATCCATTTCCTCTCTTGCGGGTGCAATCGACGCAGCCAATGGTTCGCGCGAACCTTCGAATCACAGCCGAACGCGCCGTAAGCGGAGCGCATTAGTGATGACCGAGACGGAGCTGAAGCTCATCGCCGCGCTGGCGATCATGGGGCTGAGCAGCCAGCCGAGGGCCGGATAGAGGACGCCTGCGGCAAGGGGGATGCCGAGGGCATTGTAGACGAAAGCGAGGACCAAGTTCTGCTTGATGTTGACCATCGTGGCGCGGCTCAGCGCGCGGGCGCGGACGATGCCATTCAGGTCACCACGCACGAGCACGACACCCGCGCTCTGCATGGCAACGTCCGCTCCTGTGCCCATTGCGATGCCCACGTGGGCCTCGGCCAGCGCCGGGGCATCGTTGACCCCGTCGCCGGCCACCGCGACGATTCGCCCCTCTCCTTTGAGCCGACGCACCACGTCGCCTTTCTGAGCCGGCAGAACCTCCGCCTCGACCTCGTCGATGCCCAAGGCTCGTGCGACGACCAGGGCGTTGGTTCGTGTGTCGCCCGTCACCATGACGACCCGAACCCTCTCCGCGTGCAGTGTACGGATCGCCTCGCGGGTCGTGTCCTTGATTGGATCCGCGATGCCGACAAGTCCGCCGACCTTGCCATCGACGACGACGAAGACGACGGTTTGCCCATCGGCGCGCTGCAATTCGGCGCGATCGGCCATCGCCGAATCGGAGACGCCGAGCTCCTTGAGGATCGACAGATTGCCCACACCGACGGCCTTTTGGCCCACGCGCCCGATGATCCCCACGCCAGTGATGGAACGAAATTCACTCACATCCTCGAGGGCGAGGTTCTTCGCCTTGGCGTCCGCGAGGATCGCTCCGGCGAGCGGATGCTCGCTGCCGCGCTCGAGACTGGCGACGAGCCGGACGAGTTCCTTTTCGTCGAATCCGTCGGCCGGAACGATTGATACGACGCGCGGTTTTCCTTCGGTCAGAGTGCCGGTCTTGTCTACGAGGATCGTGTCGACCTTGTGCAGGTCCTCGAGAGCGCGTGCGTCCTTGAAGAGGACCCCCATCGTGGCGCCACGTCCCACGCCGACCATGATCGACATGGGCGTCGCGAGGCCCAGTGCGCAAGGACACGCCACGATGAGGACCGCCACCGCATTGACCAGTGCATATGCAGAGCGCGGCTCCGGGCCGATGAGCGCCCACACGACGAACGTGATGACGGCGACAACGATGACCGTCGGGACGAAGTAACCGGATACGCGGTCCGCAAGGCCCTGGATCGCCGGCCGGCTCCGTTGCGCTTCGCTCACTAGCCGAACGATCTGCGCCAGCAATGTATCCTTCCCCACGCGGTCGGTCCTCATCACGAAGCCGCCGGATCCATTCACGGTGCCGCCAGTGACGCGCGCACCGGAAGTCTTCTCGACGGGCATCGCCTCGCCCGTGATCATTGACTCATCTACGGCACTCGTCCCGTCGAGCACGGCGCCGTCGCACGGGACCCGTTCGCCCGGTCGCACACGAAGGCGATCACCGACCTGTACCCGATCGAGCGCCACGTCCTCCTCACTTCCGTCCTGCCGGAGGCGACGCGCGGACTTGGGCGCGAGACCGAGAAGCGCGCGAATCGCGTTTCCGGTTCGGCTCCGCGCGCGAAGCTCGAGGACCTGTCCGAGCAAGACCAGGACCGTGATGGCCGAAGCGGCTTCGAAGTAGACGCCGATCGTTCCGTCCATTCCGCGAAACGACGCTGGAAAGACACCCGGGGCCAGGGTCGCGACGACGCTGAATGCGTACGCAGCCCCGGTACCCAGCGCGATCAACGTGAACATGTTGAGGCTGCGTCGAACGATGGAGGCCGCGCCGCGCTGGAAGAATGGCCAGCCCGCCCACAGCACCACCGGAGTCGCCAGGAGGAGCTCGATCCATTGCAGAGTTCGCCCCGAGAATGCATTCGCAAGAGGCCGCCCCGGCAGCAGATCCGACATGCCGAGCAGGAGCACGCCAGCGGTCGGGCCGATCGACCAGTTCAACCGCCGCGTCATGTCGACGAGCTCAGGGTTCGGTGTTTCGCCGAGCGCGACCGCGCGGGCCTCGAGCGCCATTCCGCAGATCGGGCAACTCCCGGGCGCAGCCCGCACGATTTGCGGGTGCATGGGACAGGTGTACGAAGCGGCGTCTGTCCCTGGTGTCGTCACGGTGCCGTCGTGGGCGCAGCACGCGCTGGGCGGGCTCGGGCGAGCTTTCTGTGGGACGTGCATGCAGGTGGTCTCCGTTCCCCCGTGCTGACGCGGGTGCCGCCGATTCGTTACACCGCTTCACGCAACTGGACAAAACACGAGGACGCGCGTAGCGGCCTTCTATCCGCTTCTTGGGGGGCAACTTCAAAACAAGCAGCCACTGGAATGGAAGCCAAGTGCACCGCGGGGTAGCCTCGCGCGCATGTCGCTCCGGGGTGAACGTGCGCTGCGGCCCCTGCCCGTGGGCCTCGGCGTCCTCGCGCTCGCTTTCTTCATTCCACTTCTGGTCTGGGACGCGTCTCCGGATCGTTTCCCCGCGAGAGCTCATCAAGTCTTGGCGGCCTCTCCTCTAGCGTTGATCGCCATGGCAGCGCTCGCGCACCCATTCGTGCGCCGTGCGGGGCCGACCGAGCTCGCGAAGGCGACCGTTTTGGCCCTGGCATTCATGTTCTGGGCGGCGAATCAGATGTGGCCTGACGGCCCCTTGGCGAACCTCTTCAATGACATCGCCATCGTGGGATTCGTCGTCGACGTGTTCCTGGTGATCGTTCAGTCTCCGTCGTCGCCGTCCGAGCCGGTCGGAGGCTCGGCGACCAAGGGCAGATTGGCGAATACAGCCGAGGAGGGATCGTAAATATCACATCAAGGTTTGCGATCTAGGGCGTGTGGCGTCGAGTCCAATTCCCATCCAAATTGGCGTGCGAGCAGGCGATCGATCGAAACCGCACCGGGGCCAATGATGAAAACCATCGCGAGCACGACCCAGTAGGTGAATTCGTCAAAGCCCACCAGGTCGAACGGCCCATGAAGGTCGCCTCGCTTCGCGGTCAGAATGGCGACCATCATGCTGATCATCAGTGGAATCGCCGCGAGACGCGTGAAGAGGCCGAGAACGAGCAGCGTGCCGCAAATCAGCTCGCTGTACCCGACGAAAATCGCGTTGAAGCCTGGGGCAGGGATGCCAAGCTGCTCGAAGAAATGCGTCACCTTTTCGATGTTGTGGACCTTGCCCCAACCCGTCGACATAAAGAGCAATCCAACCGCGAGCCGCCCGAGAAGCGGCGCCAGCCATCGCAAACGGACGACCAGATCTGCCAGGCGCGTCCGCACCGCACCTACGAACTCATTCATGATGTCCTCATTGTTAGGGCTACCCCAAGGTACGGGCGACTCGGGTTGAAGTTACCGAGCCACCGGCCCTCGCTGCGAGCGAGTCTCGTCGCCCTCTCGATGCCCTTGGCATGCACCCACACGGCGCCGCCACGGCCCGCGACTGCGACGCCGACGAAGGCCGCGTGGGAGTACGAAGTGCGTGCCAGCGGACCGGATGCCAGGGAGCTTGCGGTCGAAGGGCGGTTTGCGGTCGGTGCATCGGACGTGCTTCGCATCGACGATGCTGCGACGCCGTTCGTTCGCGACGTCGAATACGACTCGGGACAGCGTTGGACGCCAGCGATTGTCCGCGGACCCACGTGGACCGCCCCGTGCCATAGGATCGGTTGCCGCGTAAGGTATCGCTTCGCGCTCCGCGAGGCTGCGACGAAAATCGACGACGCCGAGACGGCGATCGCCTCGGGGGATGTCGTCGTCGCCCCGCCGTCGACGTGGCTATTGCATCCGGATGGCCCCGCGGGGCGCCTACGATTTCACGTATCGAGTGTATTACCTGGACGCTTCGCTGCCGGTACACACGCCGCGTCCGGCTCGCCCGACGGCGTGCGCGATACGTTCGAAGTTACGACCGATGCTCTCGCCGAGGCGAGCTTTGCCGTGTTTGGGCCGTTCCACGAGGCGGTGGTACGACGGGGCGCAGCGCGGATCGATATCGCGATCGCGCCGCGGGGCCTGGCACTCACCGATGCCGACGTCGTGTCGTGGGTGAGCAGCGCGGTCGATGCCATAGCCTCGTACTACGGGCGCTTCCCGGTCGACCACACCCTCGTCGTCGTGCAAGCGCACCAAGGGAGCGATTCGACGCGCGGAGAGACGCTCGGGGAAGGGGGCCCCGCGGTGCTGGTGAGCCCCAGCGAGCATGCGACGGCGGCGAGTCTTCGTGACGACTGGGTGATGACGCACGAGCTATTGCACGTGACGCTTCCCTCGCTACCTCACCAAGAGAGGTGGCTCTCCGAGGGAATCCCGACCTACGTCGAGCCCATCGCTCGCGCGCGAGTGGGCCTGGTCGCACCCGAAAAGCTCTGGCGCGATCTCGTCGAAGGAATCCCGCAAGGCTTGCCTCGAGCTGGAGACGAGGGACTCGAACGCACGCACACGTGGGGCCGTACGTACTGGGGCGGAGCGTTGTACTGCTTGCTGGCAGACGTGATGATCCGCGAACAAACCGGAAACCGCCGTGCGCTGGATGATGCCATTCGGGCGGTGTCGTCCACAGGGGCGGACGTCGAGGCCCACTGGGAGGTCGCGCGCTTCATCGAGATCGGCGACCGCGCTACGGGCACACACGTCCTCGGTGATCTCTATCGCGACATGGCCCTCGCCCCGGGCACCGTCGACCTCGCGGCGCTATGGAATCGTCTAGGGGTTCATGTTGTTGACGGGAGTCGCGTCGTGCTCGACAATGCCGCCCCTCTCGCATTGGTGCGACAAGCGATCACGGCCGCGCCTGCCCAACCCTAGCCAAGTCTATTTTTTTGAAACGACCCAGGTCGGTGCGCGTATGAGTGTGGCACCCGCAGTACACGAATGA
>JALYHX010000746.1 GCA_030776305.1 Myxococcota bacterium | reverse complement strand
GCGGAAGATCGTGCCGAGCATCGTGACCGAGCAGACGGGCGCCCACGATCCATTGACGGGCTACACGCCGCTCGGCTTGTCCCTCCGGGAGGCCGCGGAGCTCCGTGCGGAGGATCCGGGCGGGTATGTCGAGCGTGCGAAAGCGAGCATGGCCGAGGAAGTGAGCGCAATGCTTTGGATGAAAAGCGAGGGCGCGGAGGTCTTCGATTATGGCAACAACTTGCGCGCCTGCGCGAAGGAGGCGGGTTGCGAGCAAGCGTTCGAGATTCCCGGTTTCGTTCCGGCGTACATCCGCCCGCTATTCTGCACGGGCAAAGGGCCATTTCGCTGGGTTGCCCTCAGCGGCGATCCGGCGGATATCGCGACGACCGACGACGCGGTCCTCTCCGCTGTGCCGCACGATGCCGATTTGCGTGCGTGGATTGCCCTGGCACGCGAGCGCGTGTCGTTCCAGGGGCTGCCGGCGCGCATCTGCTGGCTGGGGTACGGCGATCGCGCGAAGGTAGGGGCGGTGCTCAACGACCTCGTGCGCACGGGCAGGGTCAAGGCCCCCATCGTCATCGGGCGCGACCACCTCGATTGCGGCAGTGTCGCGTCGCCCTATCGCGAGACGGAGGCAATGCGCGACGGGTCCGACGCCGTCGCCGATTTTGCGATCCTCAATGCGCTCGTCAACACGGCTGCAGGGGCGAGTTGGGTGAGCTTCCACCACGGCGGAGGTGTTGGAATTGGACTGAGCCTGCATGCAGGAATGGTCGTCGTTGCGGACGGCACGGTCGAGGCCGAACGCCGCATCGAGCGCGTACTCACGACGGACCCGGGCATGGGGATCGTTCGGCACGCGGACGCCGGATACGAAGACGCCATCGACTTTGCGAAGGAGCGCGGGATTCATGTGCCGCACGCAACGTGAGCCGTGAGGGCGGCAACGGGAAGCGCGGGTGGAAACTCCGTCGATGACCGCGTAAGGATTAGCTGATGGCCACGGTTCATTTGATCTGCGGCTCGACCGGCGCCGGGAAGACGACCTATGCGCAGGCGCTGGCCAATCGCGTCGGGGGCGTGCGCCTCTCCATCGACGAATGGATGTGGCATCTCTTCGTTGCCGACCGACCTGAACCGCTGAGCCTCGAGTGGGCGATCGAGAGAACCGCGCGGTGCGAGGCGCAAATGTGGGCAATCGCCGATCAGCTGCTGGCCCGAGGAACTGACGTGGTCTTCGACGTCGGCCTCTCGAAGCGGGAGCACCGGGACCGTTTCCGTACGCGAGCCGCGCAGGCAGGCGCATCGAAACTCCACTACCTCGACGTCGACCCCGAGACACGTCGCGAGCGCGTCCGGAGGCGCAGCGCTCAGCCACAAGACGGTACCTCATCCATTGTAGTCACCGAACCAATGTTCGACTGGATGGAGGGCTGGTTCGAGACGCCGGACGACGACGAGTTGTACGACGCGATGATCGTTTGTTCCTGAACGACGATACGTAAATGAAACGCGGCGGTAACCTAGCCGCGCCGTCGGTTCGGTCATGCTTCTCCCAATGATCGCCGCCGCGTCCGGAGCCGACCCCGTCGCCGCCTTCTGCATGTCGATGCCGGCCCGCTATCGCGAGCTGTTCGACGCGCGCGACACGCGTGAACACGCGACCATCGTTGCGCGGCGCGCGGGCAAGTCCGCTCACGTCGAGATTTGGCGGCGACTTTCGAATGGCGGAGCTGTCCTATGTGTCGTGGCTGATGACCGTCCGGGGCTTTTGTCGTTCATCAGCGCCGCGCTCTTCGTCCACATGATGGATGTCGTCGCCGCTCAGGTGTACACGCGGCGCGCACCGGAAGGTGCCGAGGCGGTCGATCTTTTCTGGCTGCGGCGCGAGGGACCGCCGCAGTCGCCCGTTCTCGAATCGGACGCGTCCGGCATCGCCGGTATCCTGCGCGCGCTCGTCGCCCGCGAGCTGACCATCGATGCCGTTACGCGTGAGACCGGCGCTCGCCCAGCTCCGCCACCGGGCGCCTCGACTTGCGTCACATTCGAAGAGGCGGCGAAGACCGGCCAGGCCGTTTTGACCGTCGAGACGTTCGATCGTCCGGGGCTGCTGCTCGCCATCACGAAGGCGCTCTCGCGCGCCCGCGTTCAGATCATCGCCTCAGACGTGATGTCCCGCGACGACCGCGCAGTCGACCGGTTCACGATCGTGGAGCTGGATGGCACGCCGCTTCGCGCGAACCGCCGCGGCATTCTTCGGGTCGAGGTTCTCGCCGCCATCGACGCCGTCGTTCGAGGCGAGCCGTGAGGTCACCGTGGCTTGGATGAAGCTCTGCTTGTAACCGGAAGTTGCTACTTTTCGCCCGGCTTTTTCGCGTCGGCTGCGGTCATATCATACCCCTCGACGTGAATCGGGAATGCAGCGGTGCCGAGGCGACGGCGCTCGCGCTTGTTGCGCTTGCCGTTGGTCGTCATCTTGCGTTTGCGGATGCGCGTGAACTGTTGCGTCGAGGAAACCATTCGCGATAACTCCGGAAATCGTCGGGGCCGGGAAGATGAGCGGTCAGCGGCCGTTTGTCAATGCGCTCGCCGACCAGTCGGTGACCGCAGAGCGCGCGGAGGACAAAGAAGGCCTTCGTCGCCGTCCCTCCGGCGCCGTCCGCGCACTGGCCCCCGGAGTACACCGTCGTAGACTGCTTCGCCGTGCGTAGCCGCAATCCGTTCGACGCTCAGGCCTTGTGTCGGGCCGTTTGCGATGGCGTGCGGGCCGGCGCGACGCGGTGGAAATACCACGCCTTGGTGCTCCTGGTCCTGGCCCTGGCCTGCGGCACGTCGCCCCAAACCACGGTCCATTACACCAAAGAACAGCTCATGGATCCCCAAACATGTAAGCCTTGCCACCCGACTCATTACGCGGATTGGTCGGCCAGCATGCACGCCTACGCGTCCGATGACCCGCTCTTCATTGCGATGAACGCCCGGGGACAGGATCAGGCTCAGATCGGCAAGTTTTGCGTCAACTGCCACGCTCCAATGGCCGTTCAGACCGGCCGCACCGTCGACGGGAGGAATCTTGCGACCCTTCCACAAGCCGTCAAAGGAGTCACTTGTTACTATTGCCACAACGTGGACGGCGTCCTTGATACCCACAACGATGCGTCTCTGCACTTCGCTGATGATGGCGTGATGCGGGCTGCGCTGGCGGATGCCGTACCGAACAGCGCGCATGCCTCGACGTATTCATCGATTCACGATGGCACGAAACTCGAATCCGCGCAGTTCTGCGGAAATTGCCATGACGTCGTCAATGGTCATGGGGCACATATCGAGCGGACGTTCGAGGAGTGGAGCCACTCCGTTTACGACACGACGGCAGGAGGCAACACCTGCATTCAGTGTCATATGCGGAAGAGCACGGGTGTAGCGGCCAACGCGCCTGCAGCTCCGCAGCGCGACGTGCACGAGCACAAGTTTCCGGGAGTGGATACGCCACTCACGGCCGTGCCGGGGGCCCAGCAGCAGCAAATGGAAACGCAACGAAGCGCGGTCCAAGAGTTTCTGAATACATCACTTCAAACCGCGCTTTGCGTGCGCGGGGCCGGCTCGTCAGCCAGCATCTTGGTCGTCGCGGACAACGTCGCGGCCGGGCACGACTGGCCCAGCGGCGTCGCCCAAGACCGGCGTGCATGGTTCCAAGTGATTGCCTCCGTAGCGGGGACGCCAATCTACGAGAGCGGTGTCGTGCTCCCCGGCCAGGATCCGGCCGACTCGATGGACGGTGATCTATGGCTTCTTCGCGAGTGCTTGGTCGACGGAAAGGCCAACGTGGTGCGCAACTTCTGGGAGGCAGTGACGACAGATGGCAACCAGCTGCCCGGTCAGATGACCTACGACCAGATGGACCCCCGCTACTATCAGACTCACATCATGCAGACGTATCCGCGCGACGCGTCGACGACGCTGTCGGCCTATCCCGACACCGTGACCCTCGATGTCCATCTGCTGCCGTTCTCTCCGGACCTCTTCGACGACTTGATTCCTCCTGGTGACCCGGGATTTTCAGCCACGATGATCCAGGAAATGCGCGCGAAGCTCGTCCCGATGTCCGTAGGCTCGACGTTGACGTGGACCGTTGCTGCTGCCCGCGACTCGATGCATGGAGGTACCGAATATCTCGACCACGGTGTCCCTGTGCTTTGCATATCGAATACGGGCCTGAACGCCGCCGCGGACAAAGTGGTGGCTCCGCGTCACACCAATCCTGCGTGCAATCCGTAACGACGAGGTCGCTGGTCATCGTGCCGAAGTTTGCATCGAACTTGTCAGTCGCCGTGACGTGCGCACTCGGTTGCACGGCGAGCCACGAGGGGGACTCGGGAAGCGCGAGGGCTCTGGGCACCGTGACATGCGAGGCGGAGGGCGGGGCTTACCCCATCGATAGCTATGCGCCCCACCTGACGAAGGTCGGGCACATGGGCGCTCTCTCGTTCGAACTCGTCCAGAGCAATCCGGCGCCCCCAGGCCAGGGCGACAACACGTTCACCGTGAAAATCACCCGCTCCGACAATACGCCGTTTGGGGGCAAGCTTTACGTCGACCCCTACAAGGGGGTTTTCATGCCGCTGCACGGCCACGCGGCAAGCGTGGTGCCGACCATCACCTTCGACCCAACTCGGAATACGTACACGCTGATCCCAATGGATCTCTTCATGCCGGGTCTCTGGCGAGTCACGCTCGAAGCGTTCGATACGACGGGAACCGATGCCGACGCTGCCCGGTCACCAACTGATGTCGCGGTATTTTACTTCTGCGTTGGCTGACTTGTCCTGCGGAAGAGGCCGTGGCAAGGTCCTGGCGTGACCCGCTCGGGACGGCTTGCGCGCGATGCCGTGGCGCTCGTCTCGATGCTCGTCTTGGTGTCGCCGATCTGGCTCGGGCCCGCCATGAGCTTCGTTTCCCGAGAGATGGCTCGCCCGCAGCACCTGTGCGCGTGCGGCATGGCGATGGGCAAGTGCGGTTGTCCGACGTGTGCGCGCATCGCGCAGCAGGGCGACCGCGAGACTGGCTCGAAGAGGTGTCCGGCCGTCAAAATGACTTGCGACGACGAAAACGCGTCTCTCTCGTCGTCATCGCCGCTCATGTGCGACCTTCCGCGTGAGATCGGGATCGTCGCGAGCGTCACGAACGAACTTATGTCTCCGCCGATGCTGGCGCATCGATTGTCGCTCGACGCCGAGAGGCCACCGATTCCTCCTCCACGACACTACGTGCTGTAGCCAATTCGCGGCGAGTCACGTGGCCCCCCGTGTTCGATCGAACATGGGTGCGGTGGCGTGCTTCTCGCTGGACTCCTTGCAGCATGACGAGATTGGAGATGGATCATGGTTCGACATCGGAGAATACCCAGTTCGCTTGTCGCGTTCGGCATGGTGGTGGTCGCACTCGCAATCCTCACCGCGTGTACTTCATCGAGCGGCACCGACGCGGGGGCCCCGCCCGCTTCGTGCGCGGTGCCGGGTGGGCCGACGATGGGTCCCCCCGACATGCATTGCGGCAGCGTGGTGCAAGCGGTGAATCCCGCCAGCTGTCACTCGACCGGAGGGACCGGTGGGAACCTTGGGGATGACGGAGGGCCCGTAGCTTGTGGATATGGCGACACGACGTACGGCACTCAGTCGGACGACGACGACTGCAAATACCACGTGAATTGGTCGTCGACATCCGTATGCGAAGGCGCCGGTGGAGTCGTTTTCACGATGACCGTGACCAGCAAGACCGATGGCTCCAAGGTCACTGGCATGATGCCCTACGCCGAAGTGTTCACGTCAGTGGCGGTCGATGGCGGTTGTGACATCGGCTCGACCCATCCAGGGCCCGACAACGGCGTCCGGTTCCAAGAAGGCCCAGCCGGGACGTACACCGGATCCATCGTCTTCGACGCTCCCGGGTTGTGGACCGTCCGTTTTCATTTCCGCGAGGAATGCAACGACGTGCCCGACTCCCCTCACGGACATGCGGCCTATCACGTCACGGTGCCGTGACACGGCAAAAGCAGCGGTCTGGCTCGCCGGATCATTGCCGCGACGTGATGCGGCCCCGATACAACATGCGTCGATCCCCCGCTTGCTCTGCCTCATTTCGCGCGGCGCGCACGAGCGCGTGCTGGGGGGACAAGGGGCATGCGGGGTCGGTCACGCGGGCGTCGCCGGTGAGCGCGAAGGCTTGACAGCGGCACCCGCCGAAATCGATGTTTCGACGATCGCAGCTTCTGCACGGCTCGGGCATCCACTCTTCGCCGCGGAATGCCCGCAACGCGGGACTGTCCTCCCATATCTCGCGGAGCGGCCGTGTGCGCACGCTCTCGAAGGAGAGAGGCAAGACACGTGCGGCGTGGCACGGCAACACCGCGCCGTCGGGCGCGACGATGACGAAGCGACGGGCCCATCCGTCCATGCACGCGCGCGGTCGATCCGCATGCCAGTCCGGGAGGACGAAGACGACTTGCATTCGTCCCTCGAGTCGACGCTTGGCGGCTGTCGCTACGCACCGCGCCCGCTCGATCTGGGAGGAGGTGGGAAGTAGGGCCGCGCGGTTTCGGAGCGCCCACGATACGAGCTGGACGTTGGCGAGCTCGAGGCGATCGGCGTCCAAACGCTCGGCCATCGCGATCACATCATCGATGTGAGCAATGTTCTCGCGATGAAGCACGACATTGAGCGTCAGCGGCAACCCGAGCTCCTTGATCCACGCGGCCACGCGAGTCTTCTGCTCGAACGCGACCGAACCGGCGATGCGATCGCTTGCGGCCGGATCGGCGTCCTGAACGCTGAGCTGCACATGGTCGAGAGAGGCTGCGAGCTGCGCGAGGCGCTTGCGTTCGAGCGGGATGCCACTCGTGACGAGGTTCACGTAGAGATCCCGCGCGCGCGCTCGCGCGGCGATGGTTTCCAGGTCCGAGCGAGCGAGTGGCTCGCCGCCGCTCAAGTGCACCTGCATGACGCCGAGCGACGCTGCATCGTCGACGACGCGCAGCCACTCGTCCGTCGTCAGTTCCTCGGATCCGCGCACCAGCTCGAGAGGGTTCGAGCAATACGGACAGGCGAGCGGACAGCGATGCGTGAGCTCGGCGACGAGCGTGTAAGGCGAGAATCGTGAAGTGGGCGAGAAGTCGGAAAATGCAATCGGTTCAGGATCGACCGTCTTCTGCGTCAGCTCGAAGTCATCGACCAAACCCCGCACGCGGAGCTGCGTCAGCAGCGTAACGACATCCGCCTCGATACGAGCACGATTGGACCCACGATACTGGCTGACCAGAGTATCGACGATTTCCTGCCGTGTCCGCGTTCCGTCACATAGGGAGACCGTGGCCGCGGCGGTCTCGCTCAGTCGCAGACCGCGCTCCGGCGACAGAAGGACGGCAACCCCATCCCGAGGATCCATGCGGACGCGTGCACCGCCTGCCAACCGTGGTTTCACGATGTGCTCTCCGCGACGGCGTCGAGCATTGCCCATAAAATCTTGCACTTGTCGACGAGAGCACGCACGCAGCGCTGCTGAACCTCCGCCGTCGTCGCGTGGGCGACGACGAAGCTCAGCGCTTCTTCCGCGTCCCGCGTGGCGCGTGGCACACGCGCTCGAAAGTATCCGAGCGCGTCCGCGGCGACCCACGGATAGTGGCGTTCCCACGCGGCGATGCGCGTCTTCATGATGTCAGGCGCGAAATGCTCCGTGAGTGACGAAGCCACCGCCTCGACGAGAGATCGCGCACGCACGAGCTCGACGTATCCGTCGCAGGCCGCTCGCACCGCGGGAAGTACCATCCGACACGAGCGGACTTCCGTCACGTCGAGCCCGACACCGCCGGCGAGGACCAGCCACTCGTGGAGTCCTCCTTCTCCCTCTTTCGTCCCGTCGTGGTCGGCGATACGGCGGCTCCACGTCCGCCGAAACTCGGGACTCTCGCTCTTCGAGACAATCAGCGCGTCCTTGATCGGAATTCGCGTTTGGTAATAGTACCGATTGCACACCCAGCGCTGGAGCTGCGGCTTGGTCAACTTCCCCGCGTGCATCCTCATATTGAAGGGGTGCAAGTGGTGATAGCGCGAGGCTCCTTCGGAGCGAAGGCGCTCCACGAACGCGGGCCCAGCCAGCGCCGCGCCGTTCACAGCGAAATCTCCATGCCATCGAAGGCGATCTCCCAGCCTGCCTGTTCCACGGCGGCGCGCTCGGGCGACCCTCCCCGCAGCATCGGGTTGGTGTTGTTGATGTGGGTATAGACGCGCCGTGCCGCGCGCACGCGCGCGAGTCTCGCGAGGGTGCCGTCCTTGCCGCCGACGGGGACGTGCGCCATGTCGCTCGCCCGTGCCGCGCCGAGACCTTGCAGGAGGAGCTCGTCGTCGCTCCAGAACGTCCCGTCGACGAATACAGCGGCCGCGCCGTCCAGGAGCACATCGATGCCGTCGAGGCTGCCGACGGAGGTGGCAACGACGAGCGAGGGCCCGTCGCCGGCGAGGTCCCGAATGCGAAGCGCCACGTTGTCTTCGGGCGACGGCTCGGTCACGCCGACGAGATGCACGGGAAGCTTGCCGTGTACGGCAAAGGCCGTCACGCCGACCCCGACGTCCTCGACGGCTACCTCTTGCCCGAGCATGAGGTTGTCCCACGCGACTTGGTCCGACGTGCGCGCGAGCGTCCGGAACATGGCGTTGTGGTCGACCAGCCCATCGCGCACGCGTGTGGACGCCAGTACCCGCAATGGTTGCCATTCCCGAAGCGAAAATAGCCCCAAGACGTGGTCGAGGTCGCCGTTCGTGAGAGCGACGGCGGCGATCGGCGTGTCCCTACGCCCGCGCGGCCAGAGTGCGTCGAAGGCGTCGATTTGGCGCAAGACATCCGGCGACGCGTTCACGAGCAGCCATCGATCGCCCGCACCCGTACCGATCGCTATCGAGTCTTGCGTGCGCCTGGTCACACGCCCATCGTTGGTACGAACGCAGGTGCAGTTTACGCAGCCGCAATTCCACTGCGGTAATCCGCCGCCCGCGGCAGAGCCGAGGACGCGCGCTCGAATCACTCGTGGGCGCGCGGCTCGTTCTTGTCAGCCAGTGGCGACTCGCGCGCGGGGTCGGTGTCCTCCTGATAAGAGCCGATCTCTGCGTCCATCTTGACTTCGTCGAATGAGGGCGTCGTCCACGCCATGGCTACACCTCGGATTGGAGAGTCTACTACACGCGGCGCGGCGCGCACGGGTTTGCGATGGCGCTGACGTATTTCTGCGTAATCACTAGGTTACCAGGGGCTTCACCCGGACGATCGCCCCGAGAGGGATGCCTTCGATCACCTCGTTTTTCAAGCGGATGTGATCTGAATCTTCGTCGTAGATCGAAAGCTCGCCGCGGTAAGTCTTGCCGCTCACCAGCTCCACCT
>JALYHX010000745.1 GCA_030776305.1 Myxococcota bacterium | reverse complement strand
CGCAATCGAGGGACCCGCCGCAACCATTGCCCAAAGGACCGCAGTTGACTCCGCGGTCGGCGCAAGTCTGGGGGAGGCAAGTGCCCCCTTCGGGAATGGGGATGCATTTCCCGTAGACTCCATTGCCACCGCACTGCTGGCCAGGGGGGCAAGGTCCACAATTGAGAGATCCGCCGCATCCGTCGCCGGCAGGACCGCAGCTGATGTTCTGTGCTGCGCAATCGATCGGCGTGCAAGAAGGCGACGGTGGCGGGGGCACGCAAGAGGCGAGATCCCAGATCATGAATTCTAGGATCTTCTCCTGGGGAGTGAACGTCGTCGTGCACTCGGCGGGGAATACCTGACCGTTCGTGTTGGGCCCGTTGGCGATACCCGCGACGTGAAAGTCGCTGAAAATATCGTGCCCGCACTGGCTCGCGACACCGACCGGCGTGTTGAACGTGAAGTGCTCGAGCATCGCGTTGTTGTGGACCGGGTCCGTTCCGTCGATCCAGTCGACCGATCCATTGGCCACGACATTCGCATCATGACGCGGATTGGTGATGGCGACCTGGGGATTGGCCGGAACGGTTGCCCCGAAGTTCGAGAGCGACTGGGTGAGGTTCAGCCACTTCGCAAAGGTTCCGACGTGCGGCGCGGGCGGCGATGGAGGCACGATCGTGCTGACGTTGAGCGCCCACGTGACGGTGCCCGGGTTGTTGTAGTCAGGATTCCATTGGGCGACGTTGTTGAACTCGCCGTTGCCGAAGAGCCAGGAGTAGCTGTAGTGCGTCGCGAAGAAGTGTCCGCCCGAATCGGAGTACGTGATGAGATTGGCCAGTTCCGCCCCTGTTTTCGGGGTCGGGCTGCCCCAGCAGGGGAGCATGAGCTGATCGTAGGCCATGAAGGTACCGCCCGGGCTGTCGAGCAAGGACGCTTCCTGGCGCGTGCCCGCACCGGCCGTGGCACCCGGGCCATGCTTGCTGGCCCCTCCCTGGAGTGGGCCGCCGCCGTAAATTTGAACGCGCCCCGTACCCCCAGCCGCGCTATCAGGCGTGAATTCGGCTTGATCGACGCCCATCTTCATCAAGACGCATTCCAGCGGGTCGACGTTTCCGGTGGAGATCGCCGTTAGCGGAAGGTTCCCTTCACTCTGGTTGCGCGGGAGGTTGAGCGCGCCGATCGGCGTCGTCGCGCAGGCGGGGATGGTCAACTTGAATTCTCGTCGCCAGCGTCCGAGCTGAATGACGAGGGGGATGTTGGTGCCCGCGGGGACATTGGTCAGCGTGAACGTCCCGTCGAAGTCCGTGTACGTCGACACGAGCGGCGCGCCCGAAACGTCCGCGCCGCACTGCCTGCAGGATGCCCCGGGCGTGAACGGTTGAAGCGGCGCGTTCCGAACGAAGACCAAGACGTTGGGCACGGGGTCGGGCGGCAATCCCGTCCACGGCGATGCTCCCGCGAAGATGGTCCCCGTGATCGTGGTCGGCGCACCCCCGTCGCATTTCATCTGTTGCTGGCAGAGGTTCGTGCACGGCGCGCTGCCGCCGCAGACGCCCGGTTTGCCCGCCCCGCCGCAGATGTCCGTCCCGTTGCAGGTGCCGCAATCGAGCCTCCCGCCGCAGCCGTCCCCCGCGGGGCCGCAGTTGAAGCCGAGCGCGGCGCACGTCAGAGGCGTGCACGGCAAACCCGGAGCGCCGTCGGGCAACACCGGCGGCACCATTCCACCGCATGTGTCGTAACCCCCGCCGCCGCAGAACTGAGGCGGCGTGCACGTGCCGCACTGGAGCGCACCGCCGCAACCATCCCCCGCTGCACCGCAGTTGTAATTGAGCGTTGCACAGGTCTTGGGCGTGCAAGGCGGGCCGCCGTCCGGAGTTCCCGTTCCGCACGTGTTGAAGCCACCGCCACCGCAATACTGCGGCGAAACGCAGGAGCCGCAATCGAGGACAGTGCCACAACCGTCCCCCGTCTTGCCACAGTTGTAGCCCAGCGCTGCACACGTCACGGGCTGACACGACGACCCGCCGTCGCTATTGGTGCCGCCATCCATCCCCGTGCCGCACTTGCTGTACCCGCCGCCGCCGCAGAACTGACCCGCGGGGCACGATCCGCAGTCGATGACTCCGTCGCAGCCATCGCCGTTCATTCCGCACGTCAAACCAAGCGCCGCGCAGGACTTCGGTACGCATGCGAAGCTGCTGTCTCCGGTGTTGATGACGTTCCCGGCGTCATCGTTGCCCACTGGAACGCTGTCATCGGCCCCCAGGGACGCATCGAAGCGACCCACCCCGGAATCGAAAACGCTCTTGCCTTCGGAGCTGCCGCAGGCGGAAACGACACTCCCGCCGAAGCAGGCCATGGCGAGCAAAGAGACCCACTGACCAAGCCTACGAATTTCCATGTGAATCGGCGTCCTCCGGCCGGCTCTCGCCGCAAGCAAGGGATCCCTTCCCATCATTATGCGCGCAGTGAATATGTGCCGCAACGGTGCTCAGGGCAGGCAATTGACTGAAATGAGCTGGACATTCATAGCGCGTCCTTCGCGCAGCGAAGGCCGAGCATCGGGATCCGGAAGCTTGCCGGATGGTGCACGCGGTTGGTCGCGCGCAGGCCGTCTGCGTCGTAGTTGTAGGCGCCGCCGCGAATCGAGTGCTCGCATTCTTCAGGAATAGGGTTGCTGCCTGTAAAACCATGTCTGTTTTGGCGACGCAGCTCGTCGAGAGCCTCCATGATCTCACGACAACTGCCCGGCCGGCCTTCACTCGCCGTGGAACGTCGGTATGCGTACGGGTCGTACTCGTCTTCCATCCATTCCCACGCATTCCCGGCAAGATCGTCGTGGCCGTAGGGGCCGCGGCCTGCCGGGTGGGTGCCGACGTCTTCGGGTCGAGCGCCCGAGAAAACGGTCTTCTCGTGCGTCGGCGGGTCGTTGCCCCAGGCGAAGCGTCGATCATCGGTGTCGCGCGCCGCCTTTTCGAACTCCGCCTCTCGCGGCAAGCGCCTGCCGCGAGCCGTGCAATATGCGCGCGCGTCGTCCCAAGCTATGCCAGTGACCGGCTGATTCGGGCCATCGAAGTCGGGATGTTGGGACCGGACCGCCTCTGATTTCGACCGACAAGCCTGCGCCACGACGCAGTCGCTCCATTGAGCGTTCGTGACCTCGGTCTTGTCCAGGTAGAAAGCAGCCAGGTTCACGATGTGCGCCGGATGCTCGTCCTCCTGTCCGCCGCGGTCTGCCCCCATCGTGAATGGGCCCGCGGGGACGAGGAGCATGTCGGGAGGAGCAGCCGCGGATGAGGTGCCGGCTGGGGGGGTGGGCTGGGGAACGGGAACGGGAAGGGGCACGGCCGCGGTTGCGGACGCGGCGACAAGCTCCGGCAGGGGGGCGGGTGGTGCACTTCTCTGGTGCGTTCGTCCGCAGCCCGGCGTCGCGCACAGCGCAAGCGCGAGAATGCGGAGAATGCGGCCAGGCGTCACGAGGGGTCAGCCTAGGACACGCAAGGACGGCTGACATCGCGATCATGTCGACCGGCTAGAGCGAGGGTCGTGCCTGGGGGCTCATGGGCCTTTTCCCCACGAAGCGCGGGGTGGCAGGGTGTCCAGGAC
>JALYHX010000744.1 GCA_030776305.1 Myxococcota bacterium | reverse complement strand
ACCGTCGGCCACCCAAACGCATGCTGGTCGGGTGATGCGCTCGGCGGTGTCCGGCGATGGTCGAGGGCCGCCCTACTGCGCCCCGCGCCGCTCCCTGTGAGCACGTAGGTCTCGATGCATCGGCGGGCGCGTGGAAGTCGCGCGGCCACCGGCGGGAAGGGCGGCCTGCCGCATCTTGTCGACTCCGTCGGTGCCCCGGCCGGAGGCCAAGAGCTCGGCCTCGAGCACGTCCAGAGCTGAGCTCATCAGCTCGGTTCGCCCGAACCTGCCGGCACGTCCTGCCGCGAGGCGCGGCAACACGGCGACGATACGGCGCACGCCGTCGGCGATGCGTCGCGGAACCGCGACCCGCTCGATGACGGGCTCGAGAAACTCCGTGGCACAACCGATCCGATCGCGTTCGCCGGCGCAAGCCTCGTCGAGCGGCTCTTTGAGCAACACCGTCCAGAGGACAATGTCGTCGAGCGAGCGGCCGCGTGCGCGAGTCATTGTGTCGATGGCATCCATTGCGCCGAAGAAGCGCTCAGCCCCTCCGCGGGTGGCCTCTTCGTCATCCAGAAACGCAGCCAACTCCGGCAGGACCACGGCCATCGCGCCCGTCTCCCACGCAAGCCACATCGAACGGTGCGCCGCACCCCCCCGCAAGAGACGCAACACCTCCTCGAAAAGCCGTGGCTTCGCCGCCTTCGCAAGGTCGTCGCGCGTCGCGACCATCGCGTCGTACACGTCCGGAGCGATCCCCAGGTCGAGCCTCGCCGCAAACTTGATAGCGCGGAGGATCCGAATGGGGTCCTCGCGGAAGCGGACCATCGGATCGCCAATCGTGTGGATGGCCCGGCGGCGTACGTCCTGCATCCCGCCGCACCAGTCGAGGACCTGGCGCCGGTCGAGGTCGTAAAAGAGGGCGTTCATCGTGAAGTCGCGGCGAAGTGCATCCTCGTGCGCGTCGCCGAATACGTTGTCGCTGCGGATGAGGAGGTCATCGAAAACGACCTCCGTGGCCTCCTCCTCTGGAGCCTCCATCGCCGGGTTGCGTCGGAAGGTGGCGACTTCGACGACTTTGCTACCTCCGAAGAGGATATGCGCCAGGCGGAAGCGCCGGCCGATCACCCGGCAATTGCGAAAAAGAGCACGAACGTCCTCGGGTCGAGCGCTGGTGGCGATGTCGAAATCCTTGGGCTTGCCGCCCAGGAGCAGGTCCCGAACGCAGCCTCCGACGAGATATGCCTGAAACCCACTCCGCTCGAGCCGACGTACGACCTTCGCGGCATCGGCGTCGATTCGGTCTTCCTCGAACACCACGTCGTGGCGCGCCAGGGCAGTGCCGGCGTGTCGTTCGCCGACCGCCTCGTGCTGGGCGCGGACTCGCGGGCCGGCTTTCGGGGCGTCCTCTACCGTATAGGACGGAAGGTCGGGCGGTGCCGGCAGGTGATCGTCGGGAGGGGGCATAAGACTCGCGCTTAATTGCGCGATCGCGAGCTATCGGCGCGATACTAACACGGCGCCCGTCGATGTTCGAGAGGGGGCCGAAATTCCCACCCCGCCCCCCGGCGCGGATGCCAAGCTCTTGCCTCAGGGCTCTTGCGGCCCTTGCGGCGCGTCCCGAAAAGCTCAAACCCGGCGCCGTTGACGTAGCGGTCTCGGTGGTTAGGTTCACCGCGTCGCGCGATCTACGTTGAACTGCACGGGAAAGTCCGGCCAACCGCGTGGGCGACGAGTCAATTCATTCTGTGGAGGCTCGAGGCTCGGTCGGGGGAAAGAGCTCGGCGGACTCGCCACTCGCGCACGACAGAACGACAAGTACGGAGGCATTGATTGACCATGGGCAAGATCATCGGGATCGACCTCGGCACGACGAACAGCGTCGTCGCGATCATGGAGGGCCGCGAGCCCAAGGTGATCGTCAACGAGGAGGGGGCACGCACGACCCCGAGCGTCGTTGCGTGGGATGACAAGGGGGAGGTTCTCGTTGGACAGATCGCCAAACGGCAGGCGGTGACGAACCCCGAGAACACGATCTTCAGCGCCAAACGGTTCGTTGGAAGGCGCTTCGAAGAGGTCACCGAAGAGCTCAAACGCGTGCCCTACAAGGTGGTGCGCGCCAACAACGGCGACTGTGCGTTCGTCATGCGGGGGAAGAACGTGAGCCCGCCGGAGGTGAGCGCCCACGTCCTCATAAAGCTGAAGAAGGCCGCCGAAGACTACCTCGGTGAAAAAGTGACCGAAGCGGTCATCACGGTTCCAGCGTACTTCAACGACGCTCAGCGTCAGGGGACCAAAGACGCCGGCCGCATCGCCGGCCTCGATGTCAAGCGGATCGTCAACGAACCCACCGCCGCGGCGCTCGCGTACGGACTCGACAAGAAGAAGGATGAGGTCATCGCCGTCTACGACTTCGGCGGCGGGACGTTCGACATTTCGATCCTCGAGGTGGGCGACAACGTCGTGCAGGTGATCTCGACCAACGGAGATACGCACCTCGGTGGCGACGACGTCGACAATCTGCTCATTGATTGGATGGTCGCCGAATTCAAGAAGGCGAACGCCGTGGATCTGCGAAACGACAAGATGGCCCTCCAGCGTCTCAAGGAGGCGGCGGAGAAGGCGAAGATTGAGCTGTCGAGCGTTCAAGAGACCGGCATCAATCTCCCGTACATTACCGTCGGGTCGAGCGGGCCCATGCACCTCGACATGCGGCTCTCGCGATCCAAGCTCGAGCAAATGATCTCTCCTCTTGTCGAGCGCTCGATGGAGCCCGTGCGCAAGGCGCTCGCCGATGCGAAGAAGAGCCCGAAGGACATCGACGAGGTCGTCCTCGTCGGCGGATCGACGCGAATTCCGCTCGTCGGGGAGACCGTCAAGAAATTCTTCGGAAAGGACCCGCACAGAGGGGTCAATCCCGACGAAGTGGTCGCCGTCGGGGCTGCCGTCCAGGCCGGCGTCCTATCGGGCGACGTGAAGGACTTGGTCCTGCTCGACGTGACTCCGCTCAGCCTCGGCGTTGAAACGCTCGGCGGCGTGATGACGGCGATGATTCCGCGCAACACCACCATCCCGACACAGAAGAAGGAGATCTTCTCGACGGCCACCGACAGCCAGCCGTCGGTCGAGATTCACGTCTTGCAAGGAGAGCGCACCGAGGCGAAGTACAACCGCACGCTCGGCAAGTTCCACCTCGAGGGCATCATGCCCGCGCCGCGCGGCGTGCCGAAAGTCGAGGTGACGTTCGACATCGATGCAAACGGTATTTTGAGCGTCCACGCCAAGGACACCGCGACAGGCAAGGATCAGAAAATCACGATCACCGCGAACTCGGGCCTCAACGAGCAGCAGATCCAGAACATGGTGAAGGATGCGCAGGAGCACGAGCGCGAGGACCAGGAGCGCCGCGAGCAGATCGAACGCAGGAACAAGCTCGACAATCTCTGCTACACGCTCGAAAAGACGCTGAACGAAAACCGCGACAAGGTCCCTGCGCCGGATTTGGCGCTGCTCGAGGGCCTCATCAAAGAGGGGCGCGAAGCGGTAGAGAAGCAAGATGACGCGAAGGTGCAGGACGTGAGCGCGCGCCTGGAGAAGGAAGCCCATCGCCTCGCCAGCGTCATGTATGGGGCGAACTCCCCGCCTGGGGCAGGACCGGATGGCCCCGGCGGCAGCGGCACGAATGGTGGAGGCGCGACGCCTTCGGGCGACGACGACAAGAAGGGCAAAGACGAAGGCGTCATCGACGCCGAGTTCGAAGAGACCGGGGGCTGACCCCGCGGCGCGACGCTACATTGCCGTGGGCATCGGTGGCGGCATGAGCCCGGGCGGAATCGAGAACTTCCCCCACGCGGGGATCAGGTTGTTCACCGTGTAGTCCTGATTCCAGAGATAGATCGGCGCAAACGACGTGATGTTCCCACCGGGGTCGACGACCACGCCGGCGACATAGAGCTGCTGCTTTCGTTTGTTGCCGTTGCTCGCATCCATTGGCGCCGTCGGGCTTCGGGTCGAAGAGAACGTCACCCAGTAGTACGTGTTTCCCGCGATGTCTTTCTGAAGGAGGGGCTTTCCGGTGGAATCCACAGGATTGGGCGCCCACTTCGGCCAGGTGTTCTGCACGGCGTGGGACATGGTACCGGTGCAACTGACCGGATCGTTGGCGACCAAGCGGTGCGGGGTCCCGCCCATTCCCTGATTGTAAGGAACGACGTAGACCTCCGCTTGCGCCTGGTTGTACATGCTCTGGCCGGCGGGAACGCGATTGAACGCGATGAACTGATCATCCGGTGACCAGGCGGGGTAATACTCGTTGTAGGCCGAGTCGGATGCGCCTTTGAGGCCCATTGCGGTGCCGCCTTTGCCGCCCAGCCCAGGTCCATTGCTGTTGTAAGGCACGAGGAACACGTCCGACGCACACGACGTGCTGACGGAGCAATCCATGCGGCCATCCTTGACCCCCGTGTTCGTCGACGCATACGCGATGACGTCGGTTTTGCCGTCGACGTTGTGGCTCCAGCTGGGGGCGCCGGCGCCATTGTTGTCGCCATTGCGTGGGATGATCCCCCATCCGCCATCCGAGTTCGCTGCTTGGAGACATGACTGGGGAGAGCCCATGATCCCTGGATAGGTGCCCTGCGAGCAAGGCGTTGCGGCGGGCAGTCCAGCATCAATCAGCCCTCCCGCGGCCGACGTCGCGTTGTCCCATTCGAGGTTGAACCACGCGAGCTGCGTAGTCACCCGGACGCCACCCCTGGGTCGGTCAGCGCAAACGAATTCCACGACGTGCCGAGGGTCGCGATGTACATC
>JALYHX010000743.1 GCA_030776305.1 Myxococcota bacterium | reverse complement strand
GTGCTCGCGCGCGGCGTCCAGGTCGAGCCACTGCAGCTGCGGTTGCTTGTCGATGATGATCAGGTTCAGGTAATTCTTCGCACGAAGACAATGGTCCGCCACCGACAAGAGGCAGTTCGCGTCTGGGGGCAGGTACACGCGGGCCACGGTTCCCTTTTTCGAGATTACCGTGTCCATGAAGCCTGGGCCTTGATGGCTGAACCCGTTGTGATCGTTGCGCCAGCACGTCGAGGTCAACAGGTAGTTGAGCGACGGAACGGGCGCACGCCACGGCAGGGCGGCCGCCTCGTCGAGCCATTTCGCGTGCTGCGTCGCCATGGACGCGACGATGAGCGCGAACGCCTCGTACGTCGCGAAGATCCCGTGACGCCCGGTCAGCGCGTAGCCCTCGAGCCAACCTTGGCAGTTGTGCTCGCTCAAGACTTCCATCACGCGCCCCTCGGGAGACACGTGGTCGTCGATGTCGATCGTCGGCTCGACGAGGCAGCGGTCCTCCCGCTCGAAGACGGCGCCGAGGCGGTTCGAGTTGGTCTCGTCGGGGCAGAAGAGACGAAAGTTGGTGGGGTTTTTCGCGTAGACGTCGCGCAGCATTGCGCCGAGCTGTCGCGTGGACTCGTGGAGCTCGGCGCCGTGTCGCGACGCCGGAATCGCGTACGAGGCGAAGTCTGGCAGGTCGAGGGGACGCACCAGCAATCCCCCGTTCGCGTGCGGGTTCGCGCCCATTCGTCGCGCGCCGACCGGTGCGAGGTCCGCGAGCGCGGGGGCGAAGCGACCGTCCGCGTCGAAGAGCTCCTCGGGGCGATAGCTCCGCATCCACGCTTCGAGCATCGCGAGGTGCGCGGCGTTCGTCCGCACTCCGGCGAGCGGCACCTGGTGCGCGCGGAACGTCCCTTCGACGGGGACGCCGTCGACCTCGCCCGGGCCGGTCCACCCTTTCGGCGTGCGGAGTACGATCGCGGGCCATCGCGGCCGATCCTTGGTGCGGCCGATCGCCCGTGCGGCGCGCTGAATCTCGGCGATCGCGTCCAGGCAGTCATCGAGGGTCTCGGCGAATCTGCGATGTACCTCCATAGGATCGCTTCCGCTCACGAGACGTGGGGCGTACCCGTGCGCGGAGAGGAGCTGCCGCACGTCATCGTCGGATGCCCGCCCGAGCACCGTCGGCCCCGAGATCTTGTATCCGTTAAGATGAAGGATCGGCAGAACCGCGCCGTCGTGCACGGGGTTCAGGAAGCTGATGCCCTTCCACGACCCTTCGAGCGGTCCGGTCTCCGCTTCGCCGTCGCCGACGACGGCGACCGCGACGAGGGACGGATTGTCAAACACCGCCCCGAACGCGTGCGTCAGCACGTATCCGAGCTCGCCGCCCTCGTGGATCGACCCGGGTGTCTGCGGCCCAACGTGGCTCGGGATCCCGCCAGGGGTCGAGAACTGACGAAAGAGGCGACGCATCCCCGCCGTGTCTCTCGTCACATGCGGGTAGATCTCCGAATATGTGCCTTCGAGATAGACGTTGGCGACGATCGCGGGCCCACCATGGCCAGGGCCGGCCAAAAAGATCGCGTCGAGATCGCGCGCGCGGATCGCGCGATTCATGTGCACGTAGAGGAGACTGAGCCCCGGAGACGTCCCCCAGTGGCCAAGGAGCCGCGGCTTGATGTGCTCGGGACGCAGCGGCTCGCGCAGGAGCGGGTTCTCTTGAAGATAGATCTGGCCGACGGTGAGGAAATTCGCGGCGCGCCAGTACGCGTCCATGCGAGCGAGGACGTCGGGCGAGATCGGTCGACCGGACATGGCTATGGTTCTACGCAGCCCGCCGACCAATGGGAAGCACCTCCCGCAGCCGCCTGCCTGCTCGCTCGTTTGTTGCGGCAGCGAAGGCATGGGCGCGCATTCGTCGTGCCTCCGACGTCGCCCATCTGCAGGGACCGCACCATCGCCGGCTCGCCTCGAAACGAGCGGCGCGCTTTCGCGGCATTCAGGCAAAGTCTGCGGAGTGCGGATCACGAAGAGCACGAGAGTCTGCGTCGCGAGCGACTCGACGAACCAGCCCGCGTGAGGAGCACCATCGTAGCGTCGGACTCGTCGCCCGTTTTGAATTCCTTCTCGACCGGCATCGACTCGCCGGTGAGCGCGGATTGCTGGACGTGAAGGTGCTTCGCACTGAGCAGCCTCGCATCGGCGGGAACGAGGTCGCCAGCCTGAAGACGAACGACGTCGCTGGGCACGACGTCGGCGCGGTGGATCTCGGCGACGACGCCGTCACGGATAGCGGTCGCCGTGGGCGCCACGGTCGTGCGCAGGAGCTCGGCCGCTTGCTGCGAGCGAAACGTTTGGACGAAGTTGATGGCGACCCTGAGC
>JALYHX010000742.1 GCA_030776305.1 Myxococcota bacterium | reverse complement strand
AGCACGAGCCGCCCCTCGAGGCGCACGATCCGGAGCGATATGTCCTCTCTCTCGTAGCGGCCGAAGTACATTCCGACCTGCTTTCCTCGACGTTGCGATTTCGATACGAGGTCGAGTCGGCAGTCGTCCGTTACCAGCGCGCGGACGCCGTCCCAGTCGCGCGCGTTGAACAGGGTTGCGTATCGGTCGAGATCCGCGCGCGAGTTCGCTGTGATTCCTCGCTCCTCGGGGTCGTCTCGCAGCAGTCTCCCGCGCCCGCGCACGAGCGCAGCCTTCACGGCCATGACAGTGGTTCCCATCGTCTGGGCAGTCTCCTCGAGGGAGTGTCCGAGGACGTCCTTCAAGATGACCGCGCTTCGTTGCGTCACGGGGAGGGCGACAAAACGCGCGAGTGCCGCGCGAACGATCGCGGGGTCAGGTTTGTCTTCGAAGCCGGCTACGTCGTCGATGTCCTCGCGCATGTCGACGTACTTGCGGCCGTGGCTCCTCAGAAAATCGAGCGCCGTGTTGTGTGCCACGCGAAAGAGCCATGGCCTGAGCGGTGGCACGTCCGGAGAGAGACTGAGCGCGTAGAATGCCTTCGCGAGCGTGTCTTGGACGATGTCTTCTCCCTCGATGACCGAGCCGGTCAAGCGCGCGCAATAGCGGTGCAGCTCGGGGCGGACCCCGGCGACGAGCGCGAGGAACTGCTCTCGAGCGTCGGCGATTGTAGACGGGATGTCGCTCACGCGTTGCTCATGCTGTCTTCGCACCGGCGCGCTTGGTCAGGGCGCCTCCGCCGCGCGCTTCAGATCCGCGGCGTACGCCTCGAATGCGGGCGCGAAGTCCGGAAGGGAGCCCTTGATCATTGGGAGCATCAACCCGACAAACTCCTCGTGCATAGAGAACTCCGTCGAGCCGTCGGGGTTCGGCGTGAGGGCGAACGAGCGGATCCCCTTGAACATCGGCGCCATTCCGTCGCTCCAGATCATCGAGCGCGCCGGTTCGATGCGCGAGACCTTGGGCTTGAACACGCGGCCGGGTGCTGTCGGGACCTGCAGCTTCAACGTTCGGCCTTCGGCAATCTCGCCCTCGATGCTCGTCACCGTCGAATTCCAACGCGGAAAGCCGGCGGCATCCGTCAGAAACGCCCAGATTTTCTCGGGGCTCGCGTAGATCGTGGCGCGGATCGCGCAGGTCATTTTGAACGTGCCCTGCGTCTTGGTAGCCTTGGCGCGGTTCGCGGTCACGACGCCCCCGATAGCGCATTGTACCGGACCCCACTGGTTCTCATGAATGTCTCCGTTGTGCGGACGACGATTGAGCGGGGGGAAAGGATGCGCGGGAGGTGCTTTTTCTTGACGACCCGCCGAGAGAAACGGTCGGGGCAGTGGCCGGGTTACTTGACAAGGACGACGTAGTCGATCGCAGACGTCGCGAATGAAACGTGCGCCGCCGGAGGAAATGTTTTCTTGTAGAGGCTGTAGTCTACGAGCTTCGGCGTATTGTCACGCCATTGGCCCGTCGCGCCGGTGTCGGTGAGCCCGCCACTGGTTACCCACGCCGGTGGGGCCGTTTGCCTCGTGAACATCACGAACACATCTCCGCCGCTCGGAAGATCGAATGCCAGATCGGTGCGCTTCGTCGGATCGCTCTGGCGCCGCGTCGCGATGAAGCTCGCGCCTGCCGCTGCGGCCGGAACCATGTCGAACGCATTGTCACCCGTACCATCGAAGTCGAAGTGGAACGGTCGCTGATCCGCAATCGCCGCGTCGATGAAGTACGCCTGACCCACGCTCGACGTCAGATTGGTGACCTTTGCTCCGGGCTCGGCCGGTAGCGTTGTACCGGTCCCGCGATAGTACACGGTCATCGTGTCGGTGTGCCCGGCGCCGTCGTCGACGGTTACGGCGTTTTTGCCTAGATGCAGAACACTCGGCCAGTAGAACACGTTCCTGATCGGAGTGCCGTTCGGGTGCGTGTACTTGTCGTTCGACATCATCCCCGCGGCGGCACCGTTGATGGTCAGCGTGAGCGTCGAAGCGTTCGCGTACGCTTTGACACCGCCCTGGTTGGCTGCGGGCGTGTTCGCGTCCCCGCGCAAGAAGTAGTGCTTGCCGAGGAGGTGCACGACGGCTGACTTCTGCAGAAAAGATTTGAAAAGATAAAAGCTGTCTTTCTTGTATCCCCCAATGGTGACGAGACCCTTGGTGTTGATCAGGTGCTTGTACTTGACAAAGATGCCATTGGGGCCGGTGTCCGGAATGTCCCGAAACACGAACCCTGCGAACGCAGGCACGTGACTCGGATGGCGAAAGAGGTCGTCGAACCGAATTTCGTGGACCAGCTCGGCATATTCCTCGGGTTCGAACGTGTTCACGACGTGGTTCATCGCGAACACGTCCGCGGTATGGATCGCGACCACGGATCCTGCGCCACTCTCGGAGACCCAGGGATCGGGGGCAGTGATCTGATCGTACATCGTGCCATCGGCCGGGTACCAGCCGTCATACCGATTTACGAACGTGAAATCTACGTTTGCCGGGTGCTGACCCCTGGGTCCGGCATACACGACGGGACGCGACGGGTCGGTCGCCTTCAGTACCGCGGCATAATGGGACGTCGCGACGAAGACCCCGCCCCCCTCGTTGCCTGCACTCCAGAAGATGATCGAAGGATGATTCCAGTTTTGATAAACCATCTCGCGGCATATATTGTCGCCGTTCGGCGTGGGCGGCCCGCCGTTGGTGTGGCCACTCTCCGACCAGACCATGATTCCGCGCTGATCGGCCAGCTGGTATTCGAGCTCGGCGTGCGGATAGTGCACCAGGCGGACGTAGTTGGCGCCCATCTCTTGCAAGTTGTCCCAGTCCTCGACGAGCTCCTGATCGGTGACCGCAGACGCGTGGTGCTCGGT
>JALYHX010000741.1 GCA_030776305.1 Myxococcota bacterium | reverse complement strand
CCGGGGGACAACACGAAGATGACCATCGAGATGATTACGCCCGTGGCGCTCGAGGAGCAACAGCGCTTCGCCATCCGCGAAGGCGGCCGCACCGTCGGCGCAGGCATCGTCACCAAGATCCTGGCGTAACGGCAGCGGAGCGAGCATGAAGAGGAAGATGCGAAGCCATGAGGGATGCAATCCAATGACATCTTCCAATCTTCCCACCTTCCCGTGAATCTCAAGTCTCAGAAAGATATCCAATGGCTGCAGCAACCAAAATCCGCATTCGATTGAAGGCGTTCGATCACCAGCTTCTCGACAAGTCGACCAACGACATCGTCGAGACGGCGAAGCGCACGGGCGCGCGGGTGGCAGGGCCCATCCCGCTCCCCACTCACATCGCACGCTACACCGTCCTTCGTGGCCCGCACGTCGACAAGAAGTCGCGTGAGCAATTCGAGATTCGTACCCACAAGCGGCTGCTGGACATCCTCGACCCCACGCAGCAGACGCTCGACGCGCTCATGAAGCTGGACCTTTCGGCCGGCGTCGACGTGGAGATCAGGAGCTAGGCGTATGGCAACGATCGACGTCTTCAACATGAAGCGCGAGAAGGTCGGATCGATCGACCTCGCGGACGAGGTCTTCGGTGCGGAGGTGCGCGAGCATCTTTTCTACGAAGTCGTGAAAGCGCAGCTCGCGTCGAAGCGTCAGGGAACGCAGTGCGCGAAGAATCGCTCGGCGGTCAGCGGCAGTACGAAGAAGATCTACAAGCAAAAGGGCACCGGTCGCGCGCGTCACGGATCGATCCGGGCTCCCGTCTTCGTCGGCGGCGGCCGATCACATCCGCCCCGTCCCCGCGACTGGGCCTATCAGCCGCCCCGTCGCGTGCGCGCGCTCGCGCTGAGGAGCGCGCTTTCGAAGTTTTGCAGGGAAGGGCGATTGCTCGTCGTCGATCGATTCGAGCTCGAAGAGATCAAGACGAGGACCCTCATTGCGGCGCTCGCAACGCTCCAAGCGCAGGCCAAGACGCTCGTGGTCGACAGCCAGGACAACGAGAAGTTGCGCCTCTCCATTCGCAACTGCACGGACCACCAGTTTCTGCCTCCCGAAGGAGTCAATATCTACGATCTCCTTCGACACGACACGCTGATTCTCTCGAAAGAGGCCGCGAAGGCCCTCGAACAGCGCTGTCTCAAGCAGGCGCAGTCTCGAGCCGAGCGTGTGAGTCGAGATGTCGGCGCCGACCACGCGGATGGAGGTGCGCAGTGACGCCCGAGCAGGTTATCCGAAGGCCGATCGTCCTGACGGAGAAAGCAAACGCGCTGCGGGAAAAGGACAATCAGGTCATCTTCGAGGTGGCTCGCTCCGCGAACAAGGTACAGATCCGGGACGCGGTGCAGAAATTGTTCAAGGTCAACGTCACGCAGGTGAACACGATGGTGGTTCGTGGCAAGGAGCGCCGCATGGGCCGCGGCCACGCCCGTACGCAGAACTGGAAGAAGGCCATCGTGACGCTCAAAGACGGCGACTCGATCGACTTCTTCGCCGAGACGGCCGAACAGAGCGGATAACGGCGAGGCAAAGATGGGAGTCAAGAACTTCAAACCGACGTCGCCGGCGCGGCGTTTCTATTCGGTGTCGGACTTCAAAGAGGTCACCAAGGACACCAAGCCGCTCAAGAAGCTGGTCGAGCACCAGACGAGGACGGGTGGCCGGAACCACTTCGGGCGCATCACATCGCGCTTTCGGGGGGGCGGCCACAAACAGCGTTATCGGCTGGTCGATTGGAAGCGCGACAAGATCGGCGTCCCCGCCGTGGTTGCCACGATCGAATACGATCCGAACCGCACCGCGCGCATCGCTCTCCTACACTACTTGGACGGAGAAAAGCGCTACATCCTCGCGCCCGACGGGCTCAAGGTTGGCGACAAGATCGTGTCGAGCCGAAACGCGGACATCAAGCCCGGCAACTCGATGTCGCTACGCCACATTCCGCTCGGGACGATGATCCACAACCTCGAGCTCAAGAAAGGCAAGGGCGCGCAGCTCGTGCGTGCCGCGGGCGTTGCCGCTGCGCTCATGGCCAAAGACGGGGACTACGCGCAAGTCCGTCTCCCGTCAGGCGAAGTGCGCATGGTTCACCTCGAATGCCATGCGACCATCGGTCAAGTGTCGAACATCGATCACGCGAACATCTCGCTCGGCAAGGCGGGTCGCTCGCGTTGGCTGGGGCGCCGTCCGCACAACCGCGGTGTCACGATGAATCCGGTCGATCATCCGATGGGCGGTGGCGAGGGGCGGACATCGGGAGGGCGTCATCCGTGCTCGCCTTGGGGACAGCTCTCGAAGGGTCTCAAGACCCGCAACAACAAGCGGACCGACGGCATGATTATCAAGCGCCGCGGTGAGAAGGGTTAGGAATAGACGATGCCTCGTTCGGTCAAGAAGGGCCCGTTCGTCGACGGCCACCTCGGCGAGAAGATCGCCTCCGCGCAGGCTGCGCAGATCAAGAAGGTCATCAAGACATGGTCGCGCCGGAGCACGATCACGCCCGACGCCGTCGGGTTGACCTTTGCCGTCCACAACGGGCGCAAGTTCGTTCCGGTCTTCGTCACGGAGAACATGGTCGGTCACAAGCTCGGCGAGTTCGCTCCAACGCGCACGTTTCATGGGCACTCGGGTGACAAGAAGGCGAAGGTTGGCGGAGGCGCTCCCGCTGCCCCCGCTGGCGGTGCTGCAAAGGGGGGCGCCGGGGCGGGAGGGCCAGCGAAGAAATAGCGTTTTTTTCCCCTTTCCCCTTGCGAAGCACGTCCCCGCGCGTACACTGCGCGCCTGCCGTGCGCTCTGCTCTCAGGCAGCGGCCTCAGGGCCGTCGATGTGTACGGGCGCTACTTCTGGTGGCGCGGCTCTCGAACAAGTTTTCCGGTGTCCGTAACGGCCCGCGCCGCGAGCAATCCGGCTCGATGCGAGTGGGTACGACGGTCGCGATGAGGCTCCGACCATGGTCAGCAAGGCTACCGTCCGGTTCATGCGGGTGAGTCCCCGCAAAGCCCGGGTCATCGTCAACCTGATCCGCGGCCGTCAGGCTGGCGAGGCGCTTCAGCTCCTTGAGTTCACGCGCAAGAGCGCGGCGCCCATCGTCAAGAAGCTCATCGAGAGCGCGGTCGCCAACGCCAAGACGCAGAGCCCGGAAGTCGACGTCGACAGTCTCTTCGTCGAGACCGCGTTCGTGGACAAGGCTCCCAACAAGCACATGCGGCGATGGCGCCCGCGCGCCATGGGTCGCGCTACTCGTGTTCAAAAGGGACTCAGCCACATCACCATCATCCTAGGCGAGCGATAAAGGACCAAGCTCATGGGCCAGAAAGTCCACCCGTACGGGTTCCGCCTCGGCGTCATCAAGACGTGGAACTCGAAGTGGTTCGAGGACAAGAGCTACTCGAAGTGGCTCCACGAAGACATCCGCATCAAGCGCGCCGTGAAGGGTTACTTGCAGAACGCGGGGATCGCGGGCGTCGAGATCGAGCGAGCAGCCAACAAGTGCAAGGTGATCGTCTTTACGGCTCGTCCGGGGATGGTCATCGGCAAGGGGGGCAAAGGCATCGAGACGCTCAAGAGTGGCAACATCAAGACGGCGGCCAAGGGCGAGACGGTCTTCCCCGGCGTGCAATCGTTCACCGAGAACGAGGTGTTCATCGACGTCCAGGAGGTGCGCAAGGCGGAGACCGCGGCGCAGCTCGTGGCGGAGAACGTCGCCACGCAGCTCGAGCGTCGCGTCGCGTTCCGGCGAGCAATGAAGAAATCGCTGACCACTGCGATGAAGTTCGGCGCGAAAGGGATTCGCGTTCGCTGCTCGGGCCGGCTGGGTGGCAGCGAGATGAGTCGCGTCGAGACGTACCGCGAGGGGCGCGTGCCGCTCCACACGCTGCGCGCGGATATCGAGTTTGGCACAGCCGAGGCCCGTACGAAGTACGGAATCATTGGCGTCAAGGTGTGGGTCTTCAAGGGCGAGGTTCTACAGCGTCGCAACCGCCGCCCGCAAATCGCAGGAGCCTGAGGCAATGCTTTCCCCCAAGCGCACCAAGTATCGCAAAGCGCAAAAAGGCAACAACCGGGGGACAGCGCGCCGCGGGAGCGACGTGTCGTTCGGCGATTTCGCCATGCAAGCGGTCGAACCGGGGCGCATCACGTCGCGGCAGATCGAAGCGGCACGCATGGCCATCACGCGACACGTGAAGCGCGCTGGCAAACTCTGGATCCGCGTCTTTCCCGACCGGCCCGTTTCGAAAAAGCCGCTCGAGGTGCGCATGGGAGGCGGCAAGGGAGCTGTCGAGGAGTGGGCAGCACAAATCCTCCCGGGCCGCGTCATGTATGAGCTCGCGGGTGTGGACGAGAAGACCGCCCGTGAAGCCTTTCGCCTTGCCGGTCACAAGCTCCCGGTGGGCTACAAATTTCTCGGGCGTGGAGAGATCATATGAAGGCGGCGGATCTGCGCGAGAAGAGCGTGGAAGATTTGAACGAGCTGCAGAAGACGCTCGCAACCGACGTCTTCCAGAGTCGTCTCAAGAATTTCACGAACCGCCTCGACGACACGAGCTCGATGCGAAAGACGAAGCGCGACCTCGCACGGGTCATCACGTTGATGCGCGAGCGTGAGCTCGGCATCGTTCGTACGAAGAAGGAAGAGTGAGGCGAGTGGTCATGACGGAAAACGCCCCGGCGCAGGCCGGCCAGGAGCACGACCAGCACGGATTCCGTCGCAAGATGGTCGGCCGGGTGGTCAGCGCCAAGATGCAGAAGACGGTGGTCGTGGAGGTTGTGACGCATCGCCGCGATCCGCTGTATGGCAAGTACGTTCGCTCTCGCGCGCGATACAAAGCGCACGATGGGAAGGGTCAGCTCAAGGCGGGCGACCAGGTCGAGATTCAGGAGCATCGTCCGATAAGCCGCGAGAAGCGCTGGATCGTGACGCGCGTCCTGAAGAAGTTCGTGGAGGAATGAGCCATGATCCAGATGCGCACCATCTTGGAAGTGGCCGACAATTCCGGCGCGAAGCGCGTCCAGTGCATCAAAGTGCTCGGGGGCTCGCGACGGCGTTACGCAGAGCTGGGCGACGTCATCGTCGTGTCCATCAAAGAGGCGCTGCCGAATACCAAGGTCAAGAAGGGGGAAGTCGCCCAGGCGGTGGTCGTGCGGATGAGGCACCAAATGTCGCGGCCCGACGGCAGCTACATCCGCTTCGACGAGAACAGCGCCGTCCTCATCAACAAGGAGCGGGAGCCCATCGGTACACGCATTTTCGGGCCAGTGGCGCGCGAGCTCCGTGGCAAGAAGTTCATGAAGATCATTTCACTCGCGCCGGAGGTGCTTTGATGGCCGCGCGCATTCGGCGAGGCGACACGGTGGTCGTCATCAGCGGCAAAGACAAGGGGAAGACCGGCAAGGTCACCCGCGTGCTCCGGGAGGACGACCAAGTCGTGGTCCAGGGGATCAATCTGATGAAACGGCACACGCGCCCGACTCCGCGCAATCCCTCGGGAGGAATCGTCGAGCGCGAGCAGCCGATTCATGCATGCAAGGTGATGCCCGTCGACCCGACGACCGGCAAAGGGACGCGAGTGCGCTTCCAAGTGCTCGAGAACGACAAGAAGATTCGCGTGGCGGCCAAGGGTGGGGGCGAGATCCCCACGGTCGCGGAGTAGTCGACCATGGCGGCGGACGAGAAGAAGGCCGGGAAAAAGGGCGACGGCGAGGCGGCTCAGAAAAAGCCGAAGGCCGACAAGCCCGCAAAGGCGGGGAAGGGCGGCAACAAGAGCAAGGGTGGAGCGGACCGCGAGTCGTCGACGCCCTCCTTCGCCCCCAAGCTGTCCGAGACCGCAGCCGTCCCCCCGCGGTTGCTCCACAAATACAAGAGCGACGTCATCCCCGCTCTGACCAAGCAGTTCAGCTACAAGAACCATATGCAGGTCCCGCGGCTCGAGAAGATCGTGGTCAACATGGGCCTCGGCGCGGCAGTCGCGAATCCGAAGATCATCGACACGGCGGTCGAAGAGCTAAAGGCCATGACCGGCCAGGCGCCTGTCGTGACGCGCTCGAAGAAGGCGATTGCGAATTTCAAGCTGCGCGCCGGGATCCCGATCGGAGCCATGGTGACGTTGCGCAGTACGCGTATGTGGGAATTCCTGGATCGCCTGGTCACGGTTGCATTGCCGCGCACACGCGACTTCAAGGGCATTTCGCGGAAGGCCTTCGACGGCAAAGGGAACTACACCCTCGGTTTGCGCGAGCAAATCATCTTCGCAGAAATCAATTACGACAAGATCGATGCCATCAAGGGTTTGAACATCAGCATCGTGACGACGGCGAGGACCGACGAAGAGGGGCGCGCGCTCCTCAAGCAACTCGGAATGCCGTTCCGCGCGACATAACGCGGTCGAGCTCGCAGACACCCCTCCAAGCCGACGCCAGAACACTCATCCAGGATACAAAATGGCACGTGCTTCCCAGTTCGCCAAACTCAATCGCAAACCCAAGTTCGCCGTACGTCACCGCAATCGTTGCAAGGTATGCGGGCGTCCTCGCGGCTACTATCGCAAGTTCGAGCTCTGCCGGATTTGCTTTCGTTCTCTCGCCCTTCGAGGCGAAATTCCGGGCGTAATCAAAGCGAGCTGGTGATGCCATGATGACTGATCCCATTGCGGACATGCTCACCCGCATTCGAAATTCGAGCATGGTGCGGCACGATCGCATCGAGCTTCCGCACTCGAAGCTCAAGGAACGCGTGGCCCACGTGATGAAGGCCGAGGGCTATCTGGACGACGTGCGCGTGAGCGACGCAGAAGAGCCGAAGGTGCTCACTCTCGTCCTTCGCTATGGGCGCGACCGGCAGTCCGCCATCGACGGCGTGCGCCGTGTATCGACTCCGGGGCGGCGGGTGTACGTGCCGCACGACCGCATCGACCGCGTGTGCTCGGGGATGGGCATCTCGATTCTCAGCACGAGCCGAGGCGTCATGACCGATCGCGAGGCACGCCGCCAACGGGTCGGCGGCGAGCTTCTTTGCCAGGTGTGGTGATCGGCATGACGACTGTAGCCGCGCGAACGGGAGAGCAAGGGTGGATTCATCAGTCGCGGGTCGGTAAGCGCCCGATCGTCTTGCCAAAAGGCGTAAGTGCGACCGTGAAGGCGGATCGCTCCATCGAGATCAAAGGTCCGAAGGGAACGCTCGGGCGCGACATGCCCGAGGGCATCGACCTGAAAGTCGATGCTGGAAGTGTTCTCGTCGTCCCGACGATCGAGGGCCGAGACGGTGCTCGATTCCAGGGCCTGGCGAGCGCTCTCATCCGTTGCATGGTGGTGGGCGTCGCCGAGGGGTACAAGAAGACGCTCCAGCTCGTCGGGACCGGTTATCGCGCAGAGGTCAAGGGACAGGTACTCAATCTGAGCCTCGGGTTCTCGCATCCGATTGCGTTTCCGCTGCCCCAGGGAGTCAAGTGCGAAATCCCCGCGGAGTCGAAAGGAACGCTCCTCGTGTTGACGGGTACGGACAAGGAAGTGATGGGCCAAACCGCAGCCAAGATTCGTAGTTTCCGGCCACCCGAGCCGTACGGCGGCAAAGGCGTGCGCTATCAGGGCGAGAAGGTCCGCGAGAAGGCAGGCAAAGCCGCGAAGGCCGGCGGAGGTAAGTAATGGCGATGCGAATCGTAGGGCGTGAGCGCAGAAAGCTGCGCATTCGCCGGAAAATCAGCGGGACACAGGAGCGCCCCCGTCTCAGTGTGTTCCGTAGTGCCCGACATATCTACGCACAAGTGGTGGACGACAGCGCGGGGACGACCCTCGCTCACGCGTCGACGCTCTCGCGTGTGATGCGCGACGAGCTCGGCGACTCGAACAAGCTGAACGCTGCGAAGAGAGTGGGCGAGACGATCGCGAAGCTTCTTCTCGCCAAGGGGATCGGCAAGGTCGTCTTCGACCGAAGCGGTTATCTCTATCATGGGCGTGTGCGCGCGCTCGCCGACGCCGCGCGCGAGGCCGGCCTCAAGTTCTAATTGGGAGAAGCATCATGCCATTCGAGGCTTTCCAGATCGACGAAGAAAAGCTCAAGGAGCGCGTCATCTACATCAACCGCGTCGCCAAGGTCGTCAAAGGCGGGCGGCGGTTCAGCTTCAGCGCGCTCGTCGTCGTGGGCGACGAGGCCGGGCACGTGGGTGTGGGCCTCGGCAAAGCGAACGAGGTACCCGAGGCGATCCGCAAGGGCAATGACCAGGCGCGCAAGAACGTCTTCGGCGTCCCGCTCGAGGGCGCGACGATTCCACACGAGACGCTCGGCCACTTCGGGAGCGGCCGCGTCTTCCTGAAGCCGGCCTCCGAGGGCACCGGGGTCATCGCTGGCGGTGCCGTGCGCGCGGTCGTCGAAAGCGCCGGGATCCACGACATCCTCACCAAGTGTCTGGGAAGCACGAATCCACACAACGTCGTGCGCGCGACCATCCAGGCGCTCAAGTCGCTTCGAAGCATCGCACAGGTCGCGCAGAAGCGCGGCAAGCAGGTCGACGAGATCGTCGATCATAAGCCCGCGGCGCAACCGCGGCTCACCGCGCCACAGGCATGAGGGCACCATGAAGCCGAAGCTTCGCGTGACTCAGACCAAGAGCACCATCGGACAACAGCACGCGATGCGTGCGACGATGCATGGCTTGGGTCTGAAGGGACCCGGAAGCACCGTCGTGGTCAGCAATACGCCTTCCTTCCGCGGCGCCATCAAGAAAGTGATGCACTTGGTGAGCGTCGAGGAGGTGGACCATGGCTGATACATTGAGCAAGCTGGCAAAGCCGGCGGGCGCGACACGCGCAAAGACACGCGTCGGACGCGGCCCGGGTTCGGGATTGGGCAAGACGTCCGGACGCGGGCAAAAGGGCCAATACGCGCGCGTGCGGGGGTTCAAGCCGCACTTCGAAGGTGGGCAAACCCCGATTCAGCGCAGGCTGCCGAAGCGGGGTTTTCGCAATCCATTCCCCGCCATCACGGCCGAGGTGAACGTCGGCGACCTCGACGTCTTCGTCGCGGGAGCGTACGTGGACGAGCACGCGCTCATCGCCCGAGGTCTCGTTCGGGGGCGATATGATCGCATCAAGATCCTCGGCGATGGCGAGCTGACGAGGCCAGTGACCGTTTCCGCGCATTCGTTCTCGCGAACCGCGGCACAAAAGATCGAGAAGGCGGGCGGCAAGATCGTTTTGATGGGAAGCGCGCAGTCCTAAGAGGCGGCACCACGCCCATGTCCCCCCTCACCGCGTTCTCCAATATCGGCAAAGTGCCGGAGCTGCGCAAGCGCATCCTCTTCACAGTGATGCTGCTCGCCGTCTATCGCATCGGCGTTTTCGTCACCATTCCGGGCGTGGATCGTACCGTCATGAACGCGGTCATCCACAAGCAGGGCGGAGGGCTGCTCGGACTCTTCAACATGTTCAGCGGCGGCGCGCTCGGCAACCTGTCGATTTTTGCGCTCGGCATCATGCCATACGTTAGCGCCAGCATCATCCTGCAGCTCTTGACGATGGTCTTCAAGCCGCTCGACGAGCTGCGAAAAGAGGGCGAGCAGGGGCAGCGCAAGATCAATCAGTACACGCGATACGGTACGATCATCTTGTCGCTTGTTCAGGGTTTCGGCATCGCGATGAGCCTCGAAGCCATGAACAACGGCGATCTCTCCGACTCCTCCGCGGTCGGCGACGTCGTGACGCATGCTGGTTGGGGGTTCCGGCTCATGAGCATGCTGACCCTGACGACGG
>JALYHX010000740.1 GCA_030776305.1 Myxococcota bacterium | reverse complement strand
TTGAAAAGGATGATTGGCTGCACGCCGAGCGCCTGTTCGGGCGGCTTCACGCCCACCTGCAGCTTCTCGGCCAATGCCTGCAGCGTCGTGTCGCTCGCGACGCCGTTCACGCTCGCGAGCGCCTGTGCGCCAACGTTCGAGTCGCTTCCATCGATCAGGACGAGGATCTTCGCTGCTTCGCCGCGGGCGCGCTTGTCGTGGAAGTCGGGCGGGATCATGACGCCGACGCGAGCGCGTCCCGCGGTGATGTCGTCGCGCGCGACGCGCGGGTCCTGTGTGACGCGCTTGATCTGAAACGTGTGCGTGGCGCGGAGCTTGTCGATCAGCTCGCGCGCGTAATGGGTGCCATCCTGGTCGACGACGACAGTCGGGAGATTCGCGACGGTCTGATCGATGAATCCGAACAGCACCAGCTGAAACAGCGGGATGGTGAGCGCGATGATGAGCGTCGCGCGGTCGCGCCGCATGTGGACGAATTCCTTCGTGAAGATCGCGACGAACGAGGCATAGAACCCGCCGTTCATGCTTGTACCGGCTCGGTGCCTGCAAGCTTCGACGATCCCGGCGCGTCACCGCGGTCGGCGACGGCTTGCTCGGTCAGTGCCACGAAGACGTCCTCGAGCGATGGCTCGATTTCGCGCACGTTCGCGTTCGAAAAGCCCACGAGTCGCAGGCGATCGACCAGCTCGGCGTCGGGGACGCGCGTCGACACGACGGCGTGCACCGACTGCCCGAAGATGGTCGCGCTACCGATGTAGTCCTGCGATTGGACGAAGAGGAGCACGCGGGCGGGCTCGCCGTGCGTCTCAATCTCCACGCGCCGCGATCCCGGTCGGTTCACCACCGGCAGCTTCCTCAGCGCATCGGGCGAGCCGCTCACGATCATGCGCGACGAATACAGATAACCGACCTCGCCGCAGCGCTCGGCTTCGTCCATGTAGTGTGTCGTGACGAGAAGCGTGATCCCTTCGCCGGCGAGCTGGAAAAGCACGTCCCAAAGCTCGCGCCGCGCAACCGGATCAATCCCTGCCGTTGGTTCGTCGAGGAAGACGACGCGCGGTTCGTGCATCAGTGCAGTGCCGAGCGAAAGGCGCTGCTTCCAGCCGCCCGAGAGAAGCGCAGCGCGCCGGTCCATGTACGGCCCGATGTGCGTGAGCTGGACGGCCGCGTCGAGCCGCCGTTTGAGCTTCGCTCCGGAAAGGCCGTAGACGCGCGCGTAAAATTCGAGGTTCTCACGCACGGTGAGGTCGTCGTAGAGCGCGAACTTCTGGCTCATGTACCCGATGCGCCGGCGGATCGCCTCGCCCTGCGTCGCGACGTCGAGACCGAGCACGCTTGCGGATCCGCCGCTTGGCGCGAGCAAGCCGCACAAAATGCGAATCAGGGTCGACTTCCCCGAACCGTTCGGTCCGAGCAAGCCGTAGATCGTGCCGGGGTTCACGGACAGGTTGACGCGGTCGAGCGCTCGGAAGTCACCGAACGTTCGCGTCAGGTCGCGCACGTGGATCGCGACTCGGTGTTCGCCCTGCGCTGCGACGGTCACTTCGGCACGTGGATGAGCGCCGCCATCCCCGCCCGCAGATCGCTACCCCCCTCGCGAATCCCGATGCGCGCCGCGAAGACTTGGTTTGCCCGCTCGTCGGCCGTCTGCAGGTTGCGCGGCGAATACTCGCCAACGTCGTTGATGTGCTCGACCACCCCCTTGAAGGTGCGATCCGGGAACGAGTCCACCGAGATCGGCACCTCTTGAGCGGGGTGAACGTGCCCAATCTGGGTCTCGGGGACGTAGATACGGACATAAAGCTGGTCGTCCTCGACGAGCGACGCTGCAGTCGCGTTCGGCGCGAGAATGTCACCCGGGCGCAGATCGAGCGACTCGACACGCGCTCGGCGCGGGACACGGATCAGAAGCTCTCCGATCATCACGTCGATCTGATCGAGCCTTCCCCGCGCGGATTCGACGACGCCTTGCGCCGCCGCGATGTCCTCGGCGCGCGAGCCCGCCTCGACGAGCTTGGCACTTGCACGCGCCTCGAGAGCTCGCGCCTGCGCCTGCATGATGTCCTCGCGGCGTGAGCCGTTCTTCAGCTCTTCCAAAGCCCGCGCCGATGCGTCCCGCTGCGCGACAGCGCCCTCGTACCCGGAGATGGCGTCGTCGAGCTGCGCTTGCGAAATCGACTGTGTCGAAAAGAGCTTGTGCGCCCGGCTCGCGTCGAGCTGCGCCTTGTCCATTGCGACCTGCGCTCCGACCAGGCGTGCCGTCGCCGCGGCAATCTGCTCGCTGCGCGCTCCCACCCTGCTTTCCTCGAGCGCCGCGCCGGCTGTCTGCGCGCGCGCCTTCGCCTGCTGAATCTCTTCGGGCCGCGCTCCGTGCTTCAACTTCTCGAGGTTCGCGGCAGCCTCCTCGAGCACCCCCTTCGCGATAGAACGCTGTGCCTGCAGATCTCCCGGCTCGAGCTCGACGAGCGACTGTCCCGGCTGAACGGATTCCCCTTCCCTCGCAAACACCGCCTTGACGCGCCCGCCCACACGCGACCCGACAGCAATCGTTCGCACCTCGATGGTGCCGCTCCACTCGTAGGGACGCGTCTTGTCCCATAAGCGAAAGCCCGCGTACGCGAGCAGCGCCAGGGCAGCCACACCGAGGACAGGCAGAAGCCGTGCGAGGCCAGATTTTCGTCGGGGGATTGCTTCGGCCGGGGTGTCCAAAGGGGTCGCGTGGCTCGTCACGGGGATCCGGTGTGCAACATCCTAAGATGTCGAGGGAGCGAAATCGCCAGCGCCCGGCCCTTCGGCCATCGCCGTAGCCCCGCTCGCTTATCTCGGCCTCCGAGACCTTCCAGCATCCCTGGAAGTCCCACCGTCGACGACCTCCCCATTCGGGCCGACGGTGACCGGCGCACTACCCGACGTGCCGCCGTCCGCAATCTCGACGCCCTGGGCCTCTTCCTGCGCCATAATCTGTGAATCGCGGTCCCATCGGTCTACGTGCCCGTCGCACGAAACGTCGTTGCCAACGCGCTCGAGTCTATTCTTGTAATAAATTTCCCAGGTATCCGCCTTGCCACTCGGGCAGTGGGTGTTGCGACGGACGCGTGAGAGCTCACCGTTCACATAGAATTTCCAGACGTTTGGACGACCGACGGATAGCGCCGTGTCCATATCTTCTTCTTCGATCCGCCCCCCCGCAAAGTTGACCCAATCGTCGAT
>JALYHX010000739.1 GCA_030776305.1 Myxococcota bacterium | reverse complement strand
CGGTGTAATGCGCGTGTTGCCGGATCACTCCGATCGCGACGGCGATCGTGCACGCGAGGAACACGAGCTTGAATCGTCGGCCGGGGACGGCGACGCACAAAAGAAAGATCGTGGCTGTATGGCCGGAAAAGAATAGGTCACGCGTCAGGACTCGCCCGGTTCCGATCCACTCGATGACTGGATCGCGCAGTGGAACCATGTTCGCCGGCGGATCCAGCGCGGTGAAGTACATCACGCAGATCCGCGACAGGATCATCACGACGTATGCCTGAACGCCGATAACGAGGGCCCGTGGATTCGACGCGAGGACGGCCAATCCGCTGACGAGCGACAAATAGATGATTGCGAAGATCACCAACGAGCCGTCACGTGCAACGATGCTTTCCAGGAGCGGGTCGGATAGTTGCGCACCCGGGCGCTCCTCCACCCAGATGAGGAACGCGGCGAGCAGGCGAAGCGTGAGGATCAGGTAGAACGGCGTCGCAACGATCTGCAATCGAAGCCTCCGATCCGTCCACGCCTCGCGCCACGCATCGGATAGCTTCTTGATCATCGGATGGGCATGGTACGCCGCCGCGGTGCATGGGCTGGATGTTTGCACCCCGCGGTCGCAGGGCGGCGATTCGCAACGACCCTGGGCCCAACGCCATCAAACAAGGAGGTTTGATGCACGGAAAAACAGTGCTCATCACGGGGGCGAATCAGGGAATTGGCAGGGCGACCGCATTTTCCCTTTCGCAACGAGGCGCGCGCGTCGTCATCGTCTCGCGCAGTGCGGACAAGGGTCGCGCCGCGGTCGCGGAAATCAATGCCCGTTCAGGCTCCGTCGCGGCCGACCTCATCGTTGGCGACTTGTCCTCCCAAGCGGAGGTGCGTCGCGTCGCCGATGAATTCAAATCGCGCCATTCACGTCTCGATGTGATGGTCAACAACGCGGGCGTCTTCGTTCCCGAGCGCCGGACGACCGTCGACGGATTGGAAGAGACTTTCGCGGTCAACCATCTGGCGTATTTCCTGCTCACACACCAGCTTCTGGACGTGCTCAAGGCCAGCGCGCCGGCGCGCATCGTCAATGTGAGCTCCGCTGCCCATCGGCACGCCAGGATGTATTGGAGAGACCTGGAGTTCTCGAATCATCGCTACAGCGCTTGGCGCGCGTACGGCCAGTCGAAATTGGCGAACGTTCTTTTCACGTACGAGCTCGCGCACCGCCTCGAAGGCAGTCGCGTGACGGCGAACGCGCTGCACCCTGGCGTCGTGGCGTCCGGTTTCGGCCGGACGTATAGCGGGCCCATGGCGCTCCTTTACACGGTCGCCGGGCCATTCATGCTCACGCCAGCGCAAGGAGCGAAGACGAGCATCTACCTGGCCTCGTCCTCGGAGGTGGAGGGAGTGAGCGGGAAGTATTTCTCACATTGCAGGCCGACGAAATCGAGCGCGGATTCGTATTGCAAAGCGTCGCAGGGCAAACTGTGGGCGCTGAGCGAAGGACTCCTGCGGGATGTGCGAGAAGCGACCTGAGGAAGTCCTCGACGAGGTCGCCTGACGAATAGTTGCGCCCTTGGCGCGTCGGTCGACTAAGAAGCGAGCCATGCGAGCTTTCCTCTCGGTTGCGTCGTTCACATTCGCCGCCATCGGGGTCTCCATGTTTCCCCTCGCTTGTAACCAGGACGCTGCCGCCAGCAACCAAGAGCGCGACACCCACATGGGCGACATCCGGGCTGTGGCGGCCCCGGCGATGGGGATGCCTGTCGGGATACCCTCCGCCCCGCCCAGCCCGACGATGGCTCCGCAAACTGCGGTGCCAGCACCGGTCGGGCCGCCGCCCGCGAGTCCTTCCGTCTCCGCGTCCGCAACACAGCCCGCGCCCCAGGCACCCTTGATCCAAAAGAAACCCTGAAAACTTCCGCAAAGGGCGACTTCCGGCGAACATCGGGATCCGTGCGATCGATCGCTCATGATCGGGCTTCGCCGAGGTGGCGCTTCGGACGCAACGGTGCCGTGCTTTTGGTGCTCGCGGCGTGCGTCCCGAAAGCGCCGCCTCAGAGTGCAGCCCCATCCACGCCTCCCCCCCCGCCGCCCCTCACACGGGCCGCGCAGGTGGTCAACGCGACGATTCTCGCCAACGGTTGC
>JALYHX010000738.1 GCA_030776305.1 Myxococcota bacterium | reverse complement strand
GTGGTTCCGGTTCGCCATGACGGAAAGGTGATACCCGCCCCGCCCCAGCCGGCGTACTCTGCGGACCGTCGAGGTCGCGCTGCATGTTGCGTCACGGTGCTGATTGGCGAACGCTGCTCTGGGCCATCGTTCTTTTCCCGCTGGCCGGGTTTGCACCCTACGTGTACCCGCAAGTGGTTCCATGGCTGCTGCCCCTGAGCCTGTATCTCGGATTTTGCGCGGGCTGCTTCAGTCACAACCACAACCATTGCCCGACGTTCAAGAGCCGCAAGCTCAACGCCTACTACGCCGCGTGGCTGAGCATCTTCTACGGCTTTCCCACTTTCGCCTGGATTCCGACCCACAACCTCAACCATCACAAGTACGTCAACAAGGCGGGGGATGCGACGATCACTTGGCGATACTCGAGGCGGAACACATGGCTCATCGCGAGCACGTATTACTTCGTCTCCGCCTACTGGCAGGGGCAGCCAATCAAGGAGTACGTCGCGAAGGCACGCGCGAACAATCCGGCGCTCATGCGCCAAATCATCCAGCAATGGATGACGCTCGCCGGAGCACACCTTGGGCTCTTGGGCTTTGCGATCGCGCTTCGCGGCGTCCGTGTCGGATTGCTGGTCTGGGGCTTCGGGTTTGGAATTCCTGCGCTCTTCGCCAACTGGTCGATGATTTTCATCAACTATATTCAACATGTGCACTCGGACCCGTGGTCGGCGCACAATCATTCGCGCAATTTCGTATCCCAGCTTGGGAACTGGCTCGTCTTCAACAACGGCTACCACACGGCGCATCATGAGAGCCCCGGCCTGCATTGGAGCAAACTTCCCCAAGCCCACGCGAAGATCGCCGAGCTCATCCATCCCGAACTCAATCAGCAGAGCATCTTCAGCTTCTGCATCCACGCGTACCTCTTCGGAATCTTCAACGAGCGTTACCGCACCAAGCAGATTGGTCGTGCGCCATACGATCCTCCCGGCGGCGGCAAGCTGACGCTGGCGACCGCGGAGGTTGCAGCTGTCGAAGCGGGTGTAAATGCAACCATGGCGTAGAACACGCTAAAGCGCGGTGCTCGAAGAGCCGTACGATCGCGCAAGCACTGTGTGGGAGGGGGTATCGCTCCGTGACGCAGAAAGAGCGCGCGCTGATTCTGGTAGGGACTTTCCGCGAGCAAGCCGTTCAAAGTGCTATCGACGCGGCGCTATCGGTTGGCGTTGCAACGGCGTTCGTTGCGCGTTGCAACGACATGCCGGCGACCCTCGCGCAGACGCCCGAGCCCTTGGCGATCCTTCTTCAAATGAACGCAGAAGGAGCGGCGCAAACGTGCGCGCACATTCGCGGGCAACCGCACCTGGCGCAACTCCCGATCCTCGGAATTGCAGCGCAGCGCGATGACCTGGCCTTCACCGAACTCTTCTCGTGGGGCGGTGATGACCTTCTCGCCCTGGATTCGCCAACCTCGCTTTTGCGACGCCTGCGACCGCTGGCTTCGCGCCCCCATGGTGGGCGAGAGCCGAAGCGGGAATGCGCGCTCGTGGCGGGATCGGACGCGCGCTGGCGAGGGGTCATGGGACGCGCGCTCTACCAAGGAGGGTTCTCGGTGCGGTTCGTCGCGAGCTCTGAGGACCTGTCGCAAGAGTGCCTGGCGGACGGCGTGCGCGTCGTCGTCTGCACGGACGACTTCGGCCCGGATGGGGCACGTACCGCGTTGACGGCCGCGCGCGGACACCTCTCCCATGCGCCATGGATTGTCGTCGTTCCTCCGAAGCGCATGGGCGCGCTCCATGCGTCGATGAGCTCGCTCGGGCCGGTGGCGGTGGCTGACGGATTTGCACCACCAGAGAATGTCCTTTTTCTCACCAACGAGCTTCGGTCGCAGCGGGGAGTCGATCAGCGTGCAACGCCGCGCGTTCTCTATGGAACTAACATTGCGTTTGGCGCGGCGGGGCGCGAGCAGGACGAGGTCGGCTTCTCTTACAATGTGAGCGCCGGGGGCGTCTACGTTCGGACGCTGGCTCCACTGGATGCCGGGCAGGAGCTGTGGCTGGAGATGTGGTCGCCGCGTTCGGAGCGCCGCGTGCGTCTCGCCGGAACAGTGGCTTGGCGACGGCCTTTCGGACCGACGGAGGGAGCGACGGTCCCAGCGGGTTTTGGTGTGAAAATCACGGACGGGCTGGCAGGCGATCTCGAGCGCTGGCGTGACGGGTACGGTATGTTCGCGGACAGCATCGGGATGCGAGCCGCGCCCGTGAGCGGCACTTCCACGTCGTAGGCATTCGCCGTGCGTTTGGCGTTCGCGGGCCCTACCATGGGGGGGCCATGATCCGTTTAGAGCGCTGGGACCGAATGCGCGACGGGGAGCCGACGGAGGCTGCCTTGCGGCGCAAGCTCGAGGTCCGCGGTTATCACGTCGCGCGTCACGTGTATCCCCCAGGCACCATCTTCGTGACGCACACGCACGACGCCGACAAGATCGACGCCGTGGTCTCGGGCCGTTTTCTTTTATCCATCCACGGCGAGGACTTCGTACTCGAAGCAGGCGATACGCTCGACGTTCCGCGCGAAACGCCGCACCGCGCCGCGGTCATCGGCGAGGAACCCGTGGTGAGCCTGGACGCCGTGAAGAACTGAACCGTCGTGACGGGTCATGTTCGATGGGAGCCCAACCGGTGCAGCCGCTCTCCACCGTTCCCCTTGAACACCCCAGCGGTCACTGGTGGCGCGCGATTGCACCGTGGGCGCTTGATCCGGTCGGTGCGCACCATCGATGGAGAAGAGCGGCGAGATTTGTATCGTCGGTCCGCGAGCTGTGCGAGGTTTCGCAAAAGAAGGAGGCTCGTGTATTTCGTCCGAGACCGAGCGAGCGCTAGCGAGGAATACTTCCGTATTTTGAGCGAGCCCGACGACGCGATCGCGAAGGGATCGGGCGAAAGACACCAGCCTCCTACGCGACTTCGAATAGTCCCGCCGCTCCCATGCCGCCGCCGATGCACATGGTCACGATCGCGTACTTTCCCTTTCGGCGCCGGAGCGCGTAGAGCGCGGTCGCCGCGAGCTTCGCGCCGGTGCATCCCAGGGGATGACCCAGCGCGATCGCCCCGCCGTAGATGTTCAGCTTCTCGTCGGGGATCTCGAGAACTCGCTGCACGTGCACAGCCTGGCTCGCGAACGCCTCGTTCAGCTCGACGAGGTCGATGTCTCCCATCGACAGCCCCGTCTTCGAGAGAAGCTTGCGTACGGCGGGGATTGGACCGATGCCCATAATCGCGGGATCGACCCCCGCGGTCGCGAAGGCGCGGAAGAAGCCCAGAGGCTTCACGCCCAGCGCATCCGCTCTCGAGCTACTCATCAGGAGAGCCGCAGCTGCGCCGTCGGAAAGCGGGGACGCGTTGCCCGCGGTCACCGTACCGTCCTTCGCGAATGCAGGTTTCAGCGCTGCCAGTCCCGCAAGCGTGGTATCTGCCCGGATCAGCTCGTCGCGTCGAAAGTCGGCGCTGACGCGCTTTGCGTCTTCGTAGCGCGTCGCTTTCACCGTGACGATTTCGTCGTCGAAGGCACCGATCTTAAGTGCCGCCGCAGCTTTTTGCTGACTCCTCAGCGCGAATGCGTCCTGTTCGGCGCGGGAAACGCCGAATTTCTTTGCGACGTTTTCCGCGGTGATCCCCATCGGAGTATAGACGTCCGGACATCGCTGCATCGCTTCGGGCGATGCGCTCAGCTTGTTTCCCGTCATCGGCACCATCGTCATCGATTCGACACCCCCCGCGACGACGATGTCATTCACGCCCGTGACGATCGCTCCGGCGGCAATGGCGATCGCCTGCAGACCGCTCGAGCAGAAGCGGTTGACCGTCATCGCCGCGGTCTCGTTCGGGAGACCCGCGAGCAGTCCGACCACGCGGGCAACGTTGAGCCCTTGCTCCCCTTCGGGCATCGCGCAGCCAAGGACCAAGTCCTCGACGTCTAAAGGCCTCACTTGGGGGACGCGGGAGAGCAGGGCCGCGACCACTTGGGCGGCCAGCTCGTCCGGACGCGTTTGAACGAGACTGCCTTTGTGAGCCCGCCCGACGGCCGACCGCACCGCTTCGATGATGACGACGCCTTCAATCATGGTCTTGACTCCGAATTTAAAGCCCGTGTGACGACATCGCAATGGAGGGTGCCATCGCGTCAGTTCCGGAGCGGCTTGTTGTTCATCAGCATGTATTGCATTCGCTCCTGGCTCTTCGGTTCGCCACACAAGCTGATGAACGCCTCGCACTCCCGCTCGAGCATCTCGATCTCCGTGACCTCATGCGACGCGCCACCCACGCCGCCGCACAGGAGCTCCGAGAGCTTGTTCGCGATCTTCGCGTCGTGCTCGCTCGCCTGGCCTCCATCCACCAGCGTCCGAACCATCATGCCCAGCGTCGCGATCCCGCTCTCTCCTGGGAGTACGTACGCCCGCGGCGCCGGGGGGTGCCAGCCGCTGTCGGCCAGCCCGATTGCGCGGGCCTTCGCTTCCGCGAGCTGGCGTGCACGATCGAACGAAACGCCATCTTGACGGCGGAAGTACCCGAAGGCCTTCGCCTCTTCGGCGCTGGTCGCGACCCGGGCCAGCGCGACGTTCTTGAACACCTGCGTCACGAGCGCATAAACGTCGACGACCGTTCCCTCCGGAATTGCTTCGAAAGCTCGCCACAGCAGGTTCATCGAGCCGCCGCCTCCTGGCACCAGCCCGACCCCGACCTCGACCAGCCCCGCGTACGTCTCCGCTGCAACTTGAACGTTGCCAGCGCCTAGACAGACCTCCAGCCCCCCGCCGAGCGTCATTCCGTACGGCGCGGCCACGACCGGGACGCTCGCATATTTCAACCGCTGACAGGCGAGCTGGAAACCCTTCACCATATCGCGAATCGAATCCCATTGCTTCTGGCTCGCGGCCAACACGACCAAGAACAAGTTCGCCCCGACGCAGAAGTGTTCCCCTTGATTGGCTACGACGAGCGCGCGGAAATCGGTCTCCGCCAGCACCACGGAGTCTCCGATCATTCGGATGACGTCGGGATCGATGCTGTTGGCCTTCGTCTTGAAAGTGAGCCCGAGGACACCATCTCCGAGATCCCAAGCCTCGCCTCCCTCGTTCTTGAGAACCGGCGCGCCTCCTTTTCGAAGCACTGTGAGCGTTGCAGTGCGCGGGTCGACGACGCGCTGGCGGTAGGTCCCTTTCAACAAATCGAGGACCCGGCCGTCGCCGGTGTAGAACTGCTTCGCCCCTGCGGTGCCCGCGGCGTCGACGTTTTTCCGGACGTCGACACCACTCTTCCTCATCGCGTCGATGACCTGCTCGAAGCCAAGCGCATCCCACGCCTCGAAGGGGCCAAGCTCCCAATTGTAGCCCCACTTCATGGCATTATCGATCGCCACGATGTCGTCTGTGATCTCGCCAACCCGCCGTGCCGCGTATGCGAGCGACCGTGACAGTGTCTTCCAGGCAAAACCGGATGCTTTCGTCGTCCCCCACACCAGCTTGCGGAGTCGCTCGCGTGGGTCTTCGATCGCGGCGATTTCTTTGCAGGCGCTTCGGATTTCCTTGTCTCCGCCGCGGGGGCGGTACTCGAGCGTCCTCGGGTCGAGCGTCTCGATCGCACCGTCCTTGCCCTTGCGATAAAATCCAGCGCGCGTCTTGTCGCCGAGGAGCTTTCGCTCGACCATCGCGCGGATATATGCGGGAACCTCGAATACCTTGCGGTCCTCGTCCTTCGTGAGCGCGGCGTGGCAGTGATCCGCGACATGCACGAGCGTATCGATCCCGACAATGTCCGCAGTGCGAAACGACGCGCTCTTCGGGTGGGCCATGGCCTCGCCCGTGATTGCATCGACGTCCTCCGGTGCGAGTCCCTCCTCGAGCATCAGGTGGATCGCCGTCATCATCGCGTGGACGCCAATGCGGTTGCCGATGAAGTTCGGCGTGTCCTTGCCCAGAACGATTCCCTTGCCGAGCACGTCTTGCCCGAAGCGGCGCGCGCGCTCGAGGGTGTCTGGCGAGGTTTCCGGCCCGCCCACGAGTTCGAGGAGCTTCATGTACCGAACGGGGTTGAAGAAATGCATCACGAGGAAGCGCTGTCGGAACGACGAAGAGCGTCCCTGGACCATCTCGGCGATCGGCAGGCCGCTCGTATTCGACGCGACGATCGCGTCGTTGGAAACGATCGCCTCGAGCCTCTCGAAGAGCGCCCGCTTGGGCTCGATTTGTTCGACGATGGCCTCGATGGTCAGATCACTCGCTCGGACCTTGTCGAAATCGTCCTCGACGTTGCCGACGGTGACGAGTCGCGCGCTGTCCTTGTAGAAGAAGAGCGCCGGACGTGCCTTGAGCGCCTTCTCGAGCCCGGAGGTCGCGAACTTGCTGCGGGCGTTCCGGTCGCGTCTTTCCGTCTCGCTCAGTCCCGGGGGGACGATATCAAGCAGGAGCACTTCCACCCCTGCGTTGGCGAGGTGGGCGGCGATGCCGCTGCCCATCACGCCGGCACCAATGACTGTGGCGCGACGAATCGGTCTACCCATGGTCAGCTCCTTGGTGCTTCAGTCTCGATCATTCTACCTACCGAGGTCGATGCGGAGTAGCGCGTGAGCGCCCACGCGAGCGATGCTAGTGCAAATGCACCTTTGGTCGACATCAAACGCGGGAGGCCGCGGCTTGCATCGCCGGCGCGGCTCTCGGCATCGCGCCCCGAAGCCAGGCTCGAAGCAACCTCGGCGCGTTCTATTTGCCGGTCGCTGCCCGGCCAGGAGGACGACACCACGCCATCGTGTTCCCGCAAGGCTGCCGTGGCTAACCGAACACCTCGAATACGGCAATCATGAAGTCCTTTCGGCGTGGAGGCGGCTGTGCAGCCCCTATTCGCTCGAAGCGCAAATCAGTTCGTACCTGTATTTCTAGCGGGGACCTTCGGCGACATCCGCCATCTCGAGGACAATTCGCTCGAGCAAGCCCAGGCTGAACGGTTTTTCGATGCGGCGATTGTCAATCGACGCGAGGAACTCCGCCGCGCGCGCCGTGAATGCGCCTCCCGTCATGAACACGATCTTGCGCTCCAGGCCCGGCCGTTGGGCGCGCACCTGTTCGAAGAGATCCACTCCGCTCATTCCAGGCATCATCAAGTCGCAGAAAATGACATCGAACCCTGCCCCCGAATGGATCATGACGAGTGCTTCGCGCGCACTCAACGCGAGAAGCACGTCGTGCTCGACCCCCAGAAGCTCACGCATCGTGTTCGCGATCGGCGGCTCGTCGTCAATCACAAGTACGCGCGCACGGCGGCCCTCGATGGACCGCGGCAGCTCGGGGGCTGCACTGGGGGTATCGGCCATGTTCAGGTTGGTCGTCGGAAGCGCCACGCGAAACGTCGCCCCGTCGCCCGGCTCGCTATACACGGCGATCTCGCCGCCCAGCGACGTCACGATGGCGTGGCAAATCGACAGGCCTAGGCCGGTGCCCACCCCTACCTGCTTGGTCGTGAAGAATGGATCGAAGATGCGTGACTGCACCTCGACGGAAATTCCTTCGCCGTTGTCCGAGACTTCCAGGATGGCCCGACCCGCCGCGTCCTCTCGAACGGTCACGTGGATTTCGTTTGCCTCCGCGCGGCGAGTCTCCGGCACTGCTTGAGCGGCGTTCATCAGGAGGTTGATCACGACCTGCTCGATCCGCGCCTGGTTGCCCCATACCGGACGTACGGCCTCGAACGATGTCGTGAGTGTTGCGCGATGACGGATCTCGTGACCCGTGATCCTGATCGCGGCCTTGACCGCGGTTTCCAGGTCGACGGGCCGCCTTGTCTCACCATCGGCCCGAGAGAAGCTTCGGAGCTCTCGCACGATCGTCGTCACACGTTGTACCCCATGCCGTGCCTCTTCGAGCATGACCATCAAGCCTGCGATGCTCGACGGATCGTCCATCACGCCGGGCAGTTTTCGCGCGATCCATTCCAGGTTGAGCATCACGTATGCCAGCGGGTTGTTGATCTCGTGCGCGGCGCCCGCGGCCATCGTTCCGAGCGCAGCGAGCCTGTCCGCTTGAACCAGTTGCATCTCGAGATGTCTGCGGGCGGTGATGTCGCGCGCCATGACGAGTACCGATGGCTTGCCTTGGTATTCGAAGTACACGCTGCTTACCTCGAGGAGCAGCATCGAGCCGTCCCGTCGGCGCACCCGGAAGATCTGCGGCGGCTGCAACCGGCGCTCGAGGATCTGCGCCTCGCGAGCATCGCGAATCGCCGCCTCTTCTGGAGCGAGGAGCGTGTTGATGGGAGTTTCGTAGAGCGATCGCGCGTCGGCAAACCCGAGCGCCGCAACATAGGCACGGTTTGCGTACACGAAATGGCCCCCGCGGACGATGCCGATCGGTTCCGGACCACTCTCGATGAGCTCTCGAAACCGTGCGTCGTTGCGCTGCCGCTGCTGCTCGGCGGCCCTGCGCTCGCTCACGTCGACGATGAACGCGAAGACCGCGGGGTGGCCGTCGATCGTCACATAAGTCGCTGTCACTTCCAGCGGGACCCCCGTTCCGTCCTTGCGAAGGGCGACCATTTCGGTCGTCTTCTCTCCCGACTCGCCCTTCGCGCGGAGGACGAAGCGCTCGCGCATTCGCGGCAGGTCTTCCGGAGCAATGTGGGCCATTGGGTCGCCTTCGAGCATTTCGTCGACCGTCCGCCCAAAGATGCTTGCGGCCGCCTCGCTCACGTACACATTGCGCGGCGTCGGGGAGTCGATGAGCGTAACCGTCACCCCGATGCCCGCGGCGCGTGCGGCGTCGAGCATCGTTTTCCCGAGGACCCCGTTGTCGAGGGTCGCGAGTACATCGTGGGGGCGATGCAAGATCGCAGCTTCGCCGCGGGACGTCCGGATCGTCAACTTGTAACCCGGGGGCCGTCTTGGACGTAAGATTGTCATACCCCGATGAATGAGAACCGCCATGAGTGAGGGCCGACGGGGCGGGTTTGGCCCGTCGATGCAGCGTCGAACGTTCCTGCGCGCGGCGACCGCGGGTACCGCTGTAGTCGCATTCGGGGGCGGCGCTTACGTGTTGGCCGACGATGCCGACGAACGGCGAGCGCGCGCGACGTTGCGGCCCGACGGCCGTGTTCGACTGCCCCCCAACCAGTACCTACTCAAACGCCTGCGCCCGATGGGAGGCGATGAAGGCGATCCGAGTCCGGGCGGCTGGCGCTTGCGCGTCCACGGAGAGGTCGAGAACCCACTGTTGCTGGATTTCGCGGCCCTCCTTGCGATGCCTCAAGTCGATCAGGAGTGCGACGTCCATTGTGTGACCAAATGGTCGGTCCTCGGAGCCCATTTCGCCGGCGTGCGCGTCGCGGGTCTTGCGGCGACCGCCAAGGTCAAGCCGAGCGCGCACCACGTGATCTTCGAAGCCGCCCACGGGTACACGACGAATGTGCCGTTGCACGAGGCCCTCGCGCCGAACGCGCTCGTCGCGCACCGGCTCGAGGGGACCCCACTGGCGCAGGCGCACGGCGCCCCGGTCCGCGCGCTCGTTCCCGATCTTTACTTCTGGAAGAGCGCCAAATGGCTGACAGGGATCCGCTTCGCGGCGGAAGACCATCCCGGGTACTGGGAGACACGCGGTTACCACAACCACGCGGACCCGTGGAAAGAGGAACGGTATGGCTG